>NZ_JAWDJM010000166.1:0-317 GCF_032465715.1 Paraclostridium sp. MRS3W1
CAAGGTAGCCGTATCGGAAGGTGCGGCTGGATCACCTCCTTTCTAAGGAGTAATTACCTACTGTTTAATTTTGAGAGTTCTTAAATGAACTTCATATTGTGGGGGTGTAGCTCAGCTGGGAGAGCACTTGCCTTGCACGCAAGGGGTCAGGAGTTCGATCCTCCTCATCTCCACCATATTAGTACTTTGAAAACTGCATAACATTTAGTGATGATTAAATAAACCAATTATAAGAGAAGAAAACTCTTTAAAAAATAACACTTTTAATAACTGGTCAAGTTATTAAGGGCGCAGGGCGGATGCCTTGGCACTAAGAG
>NZ_JAWDJM010000167.1:0-72149 GCF_032465715.1 Paraclostridium sp. MRS3W1
CTACTCGTTGTATTATTATTTTACCACATTTTAAGCTTTTCATGTAAGTAAAAACTTTTTTTTATATAAAACTATATAGAATTTATAATACATTCTTCTACTTTATCAAATCCAACTCTGTCTATAAGCTGGGCAAATCTCTCACCTTCATTTGCATTTTCTTTAAAGTAATTAACAATTGTATCTATAACTTGTAATATATCTTCTTCTTTAAATTTCTTTCTTAGTGGCTTTCCTAAACTAGCTTCTCTACCCATTCTTCCACCTATAAATACTAATATATCTATTTTTTCACTATCACTTTCTACTGCATGTGCTGGACAAAAACTAACGCATTTCCCACAATTGCTACATTTATCCTCTATTATTGAATACTTACCATCCTTATACTCAAATGCTTTATCAGTACATACCTTTAAACATACTTTACATTCAATACACTTCCTATTGTCTATCCTAACCCCTGTTAATGGTAATATACTCAAATCATTAGATTGAGCCTTACCATAGCTATTTTTACAGCCTAATACTGCTATTTTAAATTTAGCAGGTAGCTCTCTTCCAAAAAACTCATTATGTACTTCTTTTGATATTTTTTGAGTATCTATAAGACCGTTAGAGCACACACTTCCTTTACAAGATAAAATTGCTCTTACAGTCTTACCTCCTCCACCTACTATTAATCCATTTTCTTGTACTATGTTTATCACTTTTTCTATATCATCATACTTTATATACGGTATTTCTACCGTTAACCTGCTAGTTAAATTCAATTCTTTATTTCCATATTGCTCTGCAATTTTAGATAATATGCTAAATTCTCTTGAAGTAAATACTCCTGATTTACCTATTACTCTTATAGCAAAGTAACCATCTTGTTTTTGAGGAACTATTCCCTTAGACTTTAATTCATTTTTTTCTTGTAATGATAATATTGGTTCCATGTATTTACCTCCTAATATGACTTTAATTAATATATAATTTCATACGTGATAAATTATAACATTACATTTGCCCATTCATTAATTGAAATTGTTTATAGTAATTATACGTTTTTTTAATAGTAAAAAAGTCTCAATAATAATAATTGCCTTATTATCATTGAGACTCTTTTTCAGTTCAATTAATTTTCTTATTTAGTTTTATACCATATGACACCTATAAAAGTTTTTATAATTTGAATTAAAGTTACTGCTCCAAATATGGCACTCATATAGTAAAATGCTCTTATTTCTTCAGATGAATACATTAATACAAATATAGCAAATGCAATTACAAATAAAACCATAGTAATGCTCATTATAGTTACTATTTTTTTAAGCATATACTTTCTTTTCAAATACATTACTAATACAATAAGCATTAATATAGCCAAAGCTAATATAGATACATATTTTATAGTTTGTATAGGATATTCTTGCTCCCAAATATAGTTTTTATGTACTACATGTCTTAACATGCCCATTTTAGCATGAGTAAAATAATTTACTAAATATACACCAACTAACATCAGTGCTTCTAATATAGTTACTAAAACATAAAAAATCTTCTTTGCTTTTCCCATATAATATCAACTTCCTTGTCTAAAATCTAAGATAAGCACTGCAATCTGTGCAGTGCTTATCCTTATTATAATATATTTTATATAATTTTATATAATTTATTTTTTTGCAGCTTTATCTGTTGGTAGTTTATCTACTGTAGTGTATTGACAATCCCCACTATTAGGATCTCCTACTTGTACTGGAAGATTTCCATGCATTTGCCACTCATTCCATCCACCATCATAAACAGTCATTCCTTCCCATCCTGCATCGTAAGCAATTAACCAAGGAACTGAAGCTCTCCATCCTGTACCACAGTAGAATGAAAGTTCATTATCTTTTTTGATATCAGAATCTGACCATAGTTTTTGCATTTCATCAGCACTTATAACTGTTCCATCTTTGTGTAAGTAATCTTGCATATTGTAAGGATCACTTCCTGCATGACCCCAAACAGCACCTTTAGGTTCTCCAGCTCTATCTATATAAGTGTATCCACTTGTTTTTCCATCAAACTCTTCTTTACTTCTTATACTAACTAAACGGAAATTAGAATCGTCTTTTAATTTCTTTTTAACTTCATCTATAGACATCCAATATTCTGGATGTGAAGGTACTTTAGCTCCAAAGTCTTTTGCTGGAGTAGCTTTTTCTACTTTAGTTTCAGTCTTATATCCAGCTTTTTCCCAAGCATCAATTCCTCCGTCTAATACTTTAACATTTTCAACTCCTGCCCAAAGATATGCATATGCAACTCTACTTACTGCAGAAATGTCATTTCCATATAATATAATAGTTTTATCTTTTGTAACTCCTAAATCTAACATTCCTTTTTCAACTACTTTAGGATCTGATATATTCCAAATTGGTTCAGATTCAACACTTGAAGTATCTACATGTATTGCACCTGGAATATGTCCCTTTGTATAAGTTGGACTATCTTTGTAAGTTCCCCAAGAAACTTCTAAAATCTCATAATTTTTAGATTCTGGTTGATTACCATCTATAACACTTTGTACCCACTGAGGAGATACAAAGACTTTTTTTGCATCTACTTGTTCAGCTTTTACATCTGATTTTGCCTTCGCTGACTCTTGTGATTCATTCGAAGATTTACTACATCCTACTGCCATTGTTGCTACCATTGTGATTCCAACCAATGCACTAATTAATTTTCTTTTCATACATCTTCCTCCGTTATGATTTTCATTGTCTTAAAATAATTTTTCTTTCGGATGATTTCAATATTTATTTTGGCTTTTCCTAGTAAAAATAATTCTAAAAATTTTTAATTTATTAAAATTTTCTCCAACATTCTACCATATACGATATAAATCGCCAATCTTTATAGAAAAAATCTATATATAATCTCAATGTTATTTATATTTTCTATACCTATTATGAATTTTTATAATAAATCAAAATGTGACAATAATTATGAACTTCGAATATTATAAACTAGATAATATTTTTTTATCTGACTTATTAACTCTATAGGAGAGTGTAATTTTCATGCTTAATGAAAAGATAATGATTATAGATATTCCATTTAATATATTAGATCATCCTTTTTGGTGTGGATTTAAAATTCTTTACTCCCCCATATCCCAAAAAGCTCAAACTAAAGAATGGATAGATCCAAGAATAGATGTATTTATGGACTTTACAGCTAAAAGCCTTATAAACCAAACTAATCAAAATTTCAAATGTATATTAAGACATACCCCGGGAACGAAAGAAGTAATAAATGATTCTCTTTCTAGATATCCAAAGTTACCTGACAATATAATTTTTACAGATGATGGAGATAACTTAATAAAAGAAATTATTAGTCCATATAAATATGTCTTTCATATAAGAATTGATAGTGATAACATGTTTAGTCCAGACTATATAGATCAATTATATAAAATTGAAAACTATAAAAACTTACAATGTATATTATCTCAAAAGGGATATATGTATGATGCTAATAGAGATATTTTAGCAAATATGGATCATCCGTCTCCATCTTTTTATGCTTTTATTTATACGGTAGAAAACTTTCTTTTGGGTCTAAGATATCCTGTAAAGGATGACCATTGGGGTGCAATAAGCTATATTCATGAAGTCATTCCTACTCCAAGTTATATGATAATTATCCATAAACTTAATGTTAGCAATGATTTTCAAGTTATTTTGGAATATCCTTTTATAAAAACTTGGCTTGCCAGTGAAGATGAAAAGGAAAAAGCATTGAAATTTTTCAAATTAGAATAACCAATTTAAAATAAATCTAGCTCGCTTAATCTATAAACAAAATAGATATAATATGCGAGCTAGATTTTACTTAATTAATTTATTTTTATTAAACTGTCTATTTTCCATAAAAATTATGCACTCTTAGCCTCCATTAAACTAGACGTCTTCGGCTTATATGCATAAATCAAAGATGAAACTAAATATGTAGCAAGTATAGAGATTATAGATGCCGATAATATAGATATTTTACATATATTAACAAGTTCCCCATTGCCTCCAAAAGCTATTTCAGATACAAATATAGACATCGTAAACCCTATTCCTGCTAGTAATGAAACTGGTAATATAGATATCCATTCTACACCTTCTGGCTTCTCTGTTACATGAAGTTTAGTTCCTAACCATGTAAATAGCATTATTCCAAGTGGCTTTCCGATTACTAATCCTAATACGATTCCTGTTATTAATGTATTATTAGAATTGAAATTTATATCTATATTTAAATTTATAGCTGTATTCGCTAAAGCAAATAAAGGAAGTATAACTAAGTTGCATAAAGGAGCTAATTTATGCTCTAATCTATTCATCATAGGTTGCTTTGAAGCTTTTAATTTTTTAGATGGTATAGCAATAGCAATTAATACGCCACTTATAGTAGCATGTATCCCACTAGCGTACACAAATATCCATAAAATCATTCCTACTATCATATATGGAGTAACTTTATCTATTTTTCTTCTATTCATTAATATTAATACTCCAAATGTTAAGGCTGAAAGTATTAAAAACCCTATATTTATATCTGAAGAATATAATAATCCTATTACTAAAATAGATATTAAATCATCAACAACTGCTAAAGATAATAAAAATATCTTTAATGCAGGATTAAGTTTATTTTTTAATATCATAAATATACCTATAGCAAAAGCTATATCAGTTGATATTGGAACCCCTATTCCAATAGAAAAATCTGTATTAGCGTTAAATATTAAAAATATAACAGCTGGAATCAATACTCCCCCAATAGCTCCTATTATAGGAAAAGAGGCCTTTTTAAAACTAGATAAATGTCCATTTAATATCTCATTTTTTATTTCAAGTCCTACAAATAAGAAAAATATTGCCATTAAAAAATCATTTATTATCATATGTAGGTTGAAGTCCCCTAATATCGGAAGTTTGCTTAATATATGATGATATATTTCTCCATGCTGACTATTTGCTATTAATAAAGAAACTAACGTTGAAACTATAAGTAATACGCCTGGTAAACACCTCTGAACTAATTAAATTTTTAACCCTAATTTTCATAAACTCTAATTTCCCTTTCATTTTGTGTAAATTTAGTTTGTGTTGAGAAATTTTACACCAAAAATACTAAACATGTCAAACCATTTAACTTTAAAATTTTTTTATAATTGAATAATTTTGTTTCTTTATTAAAATTCATACATAAACAATCGAAACATAATATAACTCTAAAAAAAATGCTCCTTACGATAAAGAACATTTTATAAATAAAAAATATTTTCATTCACTTATGAGTCGTATTAAAAAATTGGTTTTTAAAAAAATATATGTTATGATTTTGAAAATGTTCATATATAAAGGAGCGTATAAAGTAGTATGAAAAAAAACAAAAAAGAAATTAAATCACTAATTATATCTAAAACTCTAATATTTATAGTTGTAGTTTTATTAGTGAGTTCATTCAAAGCTATATTCAAAACAGAAAACTCTCTTGTAGGTGTTACAACTGTTGTATTGATGTTGGTGTTATTAGAAATGGATCTAACTCTAAATCCTATTAAAAACCTTCTAAGCTTAATAATCCTTAATTTAGCGCTAGGATTATCTGCTTTTTTAGTTTCACAAAATGCATTTTTAGGATTAGTTCTTAACTTTTCAATAATGATGTTTATAGGTTATTATTTTAGTTATGAATTAAAGAAGCCTGTTAATATGATGATAGGATTACATTATATTTTAATGATGGTTTCCCCTATATCAATATCTCAACTGCCATTAAGGCTTTCAGCACTAGTTACAGGTGCATTTATGATAATGGCTGTTCAATTGATAGCTAATAAAAATAAACTTTCTAAAACAAGAAAAACTATGCTAAATGCTATAGCCGATAATACTTTGTTTAAAATTGATTTAATAAAAGCAGAAAAAGATACGGTTGATATAGACCTATCTTTATCCATGAATATCAATAAGCTTAAATCACTAATATTTGATAGTGGTAAAACCGATTCGCATCTTACTGAATGTGGAAGAAATACAATAAATATACTATCTTGCTTAGAAAAGATTAATTCAATACTAGGTGATGTAAAAAATAAAAGTTATTCTTCAGAACTTCTAGATGATATATCTACTGTATTAAAAGATTTGAAAAATGATAAGTTTAATATCAATTCAAATGACTTAGAGCGTAAATATAAAGAAAGTGTTTTATACTCTCTAGACACTACAGATATAGAGATTATTTATGATTTCATTAATACAGTTAAAACTCTAGATGTTGAAATAAAAAAATATAATGAAACTCATAATATGCAAAAAAATATACAAAATGAACTATCTATCCCTGATGAATTTAAGCAACTGCATATTCAAAAAAATTTAATACGCCTTAAGTCTCCTAGAGTTGCTTATGGAATAAGATTAGGTTTGGTAGTTGCTCTAACATTTTTCATAGTAGACTTATTCAATATAGAATTTGGTGAGTGGGCAGTATATACAGTATTTGCATTATCACAACCTCATTCTGAATATACTGTTTGTAAGTCAAAAAAGAGAATAATAGGAACTTTGTTAGGTTCAGTTATAATGTTTATTTTATTTAACTTAATCACTGATCCTGAGTTAAGAACTATAATGCTAGTCTTAGCTGGATATTTAATGTCATATGTATCTGATTACAGAAATTTAGTTGCATTTGTTACAGTATCCTCTGTAGCTTCAGCCGCATTATATGTTGCTAATCCTAACATTATTATAATGAATAGAGTAATATTTGTTGTAATAGGCATAGCTATAGCTTTAATAGCTAATAAATTTGTGTTTAATCGCAAACTTTTAGATGAAGAACTTAACTTAAATAATATTCAGATAGATTCATCAAGAAAAATGCTTGGGGAAGTCCTTCTTAATGAAGGTAGTTCAAATGCAAGTGCAATAGGAATTTTATATTTAATTCCATCTTTAATAGATTTAAGAATAGGTTATCTAAACCAAAATGGTTTAAATATGGAAAAATCATTTATTAATAAAAATAAGGTTTTAATGAATGATTTATATCAAGTTTATTTATTAGGTAAAGACGATACAGCTTATGATATTATTTTATCTGATATAAAAGAAATTTTGGATTGTTCTAATAACCTAGATGTTATGAAATCAAGAATACAAGAATCTATAAGATGTTCTCATACTATTAAAGAAAAGTTTTTACTTATAAAAATATCTAAAATATTAAGTATAGTAAATGATATGGATTACAATGAATCAAGTCAATCTAACTTATACAGTTACTTAGCTGCTTTTAACTAAATATAAAAAGCTACAATTCTAAAGAATTGTAGCTTTTTCATTTTTATAATCTATCTAAACCTTGTTTTAAGTCAGCTATTATATCTTCTGCATCTTCAAGACCAACAGATATTCTTATTAATCCCTCAGATATTCCAGCTTCAGCTCTTTCTTCTTGAGTATATGGAGAATGAGTCATTGAAGCAGGATGTTGTATTAATGTTTCACAATCACCTAAACTAACTGCAAGAGTACATAACTCTAAAGAGTTTAGTAATTTTTTACCACCTTCAAGTCCACCTTTAACTTCAAATGCTATCATACCTCCTGGCATATCCATTTGTTTTTTAGCTAATTCATATTGTGGGAAACTTTCTAATCCTGGGTAGCTAACTGTTTCTACATTTGGATGAGATTCTAAGAATTTAGCAACTTCTATAGCGTTCTTAGTGTGTCTATCCATTCTTATTTGTAAAGTTTTCATACCTCTTAATATTAAGTAAGCATCAAATGGAGATAAAACAGAACCTGTCATATCCTTAACTCCGAATAATCTCACTTGAGTTATAAAGTCTTTTTTACCAACAACGAAACCTGCTATAACATCTCCGTGTCCATTTAAATATTTAGTAGCAGAGTGAACAACAACGTCAGCTCCTAATTCAAGTGGTCTTTGTAAGTATGGAGTACAGAAAGTGTTATCAACAAATACCATACAACCTTCTACTGTATGAGCTATTTTAGATATAGCTTCTATATCAACTAATTTTAAGTCTGGGTTAGCTGGAGTTTCTAAGTAAACAACTTTTGTGTTTTCTTTCATAGCTCCTTTTACTTCATCTAAGTTAGTTGCATCTACAAAAGTAACTTCTACTCCGTATCTGCTTATTCCATGGTTTAACATTGCATAAGTACAACCATATAAAGTTTTACTTGCAACTATATGATCTCCTGCTTTTAATGCAGTCCATAATGCTGAAGTTATAGCACCTATCCCTGAACCTGTTGACATACAAGCCTCTCCATTTTCTAGTAGTGCCATTTTTTCTTCTAGTTGCGCATTTGTTGGGTTCCCAAGTCTTGAATATATAAATCCATCTTCTTCTAATGCAAATCTTCTACCACCTTGTTCAGCACTATCAAATACGAAAGTTGATGTTTGATATATAGGTGTAGTTAAAGCCCCTGATACTGGATCCTTTTTATGTCCTCCGTGTATAGCTTTTGTTGCGAATTTTTTATTCTTTAAGTTTTCCATTTTGAGTTCCCCCTTTAAATTTATTTACGCTATTATATATGAGCAACTCTCATGCCAAACTTTTTTGTTTTCGAATAAAAATATTTATTTAATTTTAAAAACGCAAAAACATTGAAAATACGCTATTTTTCGAAACGTTTACACGAAGCTGTAATTTATATTTTTAAAGATAATTTTTTCAGTGTAAAGCTTTATTTACAAATCATTATGCTTTCTGTAAAGATTTATTTACAAATGTAAATATTTATTTACAAATTTTATTCCTTTATATTATACTTTTTAATTTTATTCATAACTGCAGTGTGAGATATTCCTAGTATTTTTGCACTTGATCTATAACTTTTATTTGAATCATATACTTTCATAATTATTTCTTTTTCATATCTTTCCATTTCTTCTTTTAATGAATTAAATTCTATCGCTTCATCTTCTTCTATAAAACTATCAGTAATATCTTCATCTTTATATATAGAGTCTATTACAATATGTTGAGTAGTTAAAATATCCCCATTGCATAAATTCATAGCTCTCTCAATTAAATTTTGAAGTTCTCTTACATTCCCTGGCCAATCATAACTCATTAACTCATCTATAAATTCTTTCTTAAAACCCCTTATATCTTTATTTAACTTCTTATTAAGTTTATTTATAAAAAATTGAACTAATATAGGTATATCATCTAGTCGTTCTTTTAAATTTGGTATCTTAATAGGAATTACATTTAATCTATAATATAAATCTTCTCTAAAAGTTCCATCTTTTATCATCTTTTCAAGATTTTTATGAGTAGCCGCTATTACTCTAACATCAACAGCTTCTTCTTTGCTACTTCCTATTTTTCTTATTTTTCCCTCTTGTAAAACTCTAAGCAGTTTAGCTTGAAGAATCATTGATAATTCTCCTATTTCATCTAAAAATATAGTTCCTTTATTAGCTTCTTTAAATAAACCTTCTTTACCGCTTTGCATTGCTCCTGTAAAACTTCCTTTTTCATATCCAAATAACTCACTTTCTAATAAACTATCTGGCAGTGCAGCACAGTTAATGGCTACAAATCTTTCATCTTTTCTATCACTTAATTTATGAATGGCATTTGCAAAGAGTTCTTTACCTGTACCACTGTCCCCTCTTAATAAAACAGTAGAATTACTCTTGGCAATTGTTGTAGTTACTTTTTTTACTTTACCCATGCTTTTACTATTTCCAATTATGTCTTTAAACGGACCATCATCATTATTTTTATTTATTATTTTAACAAGTTGTTTAGCTTTATTAACATCTTTAATAGAAATAACTGCTCCAACAGTTTCATCGTAATCGTTAGTTATTCTTCTACCTGTAGTAATATAACTACTTGTTGTGTCTCCATGTTTCAAACTAGATTTTATATTATCGTACTCTATGCCCTTATTAACTAAGTCCGCAATTATGTCATCATTGCCTACAATATCTCTAATGTCTCTACCTACTACTTCTGCTTTTTTATAATTAAATAATTCTTGGCAGTAATTATTAAATATGTTAATTTTGAAGTTTTTATCAATAGATATAATTCCTTCATCTACTGAGTTAATAACTGCAAGAAGTTGTCTCTCATTTTTTTCGTAAGATAAAAGTTCTACTTCATTTACTGATATTACATCTGCTATGCTACAAATAGCTTCTTTTAATATTTCTTTAGTTTTTGCATCGATATCATTTATCTTTATACAAACCTTTGTAGGAAAAACTTCCATAGATACTAAATCTATCTTTTTATTGTAAAGCTTGTACAAAATCTCGGTTGTGATACCAAATCTATCTTTTGTATTTACTTCAAACCTAACCATACAAACGTCTCCCTTTTATATTAAAACCAACTAATTTGAGTTTTTTCATATTTATTTTTATAATCATTTATAATATCTTTCATATCATATAAAAGATTATATTTTTCACACTCTTCTTTAAAAGTATTCCATAGTTTTTCATAATTTGTAGCCCCATTTTCATAAGATTCTCCATAAGCTTTTATATACTTTTTATCTAAATCCTCACCTGGAAATATCTTTCTTAATTGCTCAAAATAATACTCCCTTTGATTTTGTCTTAACGTTACTCCTAATCCATAAGTGAATACAAACTTAGCTCCAGATTCATAGGCCTTTTTAATAATATTTTTTATATTATCTTCATTATCATTAATAAAAGGAAGTATAGGCATTAATAAAACACCTGCATATATTCCACTATCTGAAAGTTTCTTCAAAGCTTCAAATCTTTTAGATGTTGGACATACATTGCTTTCTATCTTTTTACATAAATTATCATCATATGTAGTTATAGTTATCTTTATAATAGTAGGTGAATGACTTTGTATTCTTTTTAATATATCTATATCTCTAGTTATTAAATCACTTTTAGTGGCAATTGATATTCCAAATCTATTTTCATCTACTGCTTTTAAAGCTTCTCTTGTTAACATAAATTTCTCTTCAAATGGATTGTATGGATCACTCATAGCACCTGTACCTACAACCCCTTTTGTTTTCTTTGACTTAAGTTCCTTTTTTATTGTTTCAGTTGAATTTTCTTTAATTCTAACTCTATCAAACTCTATTATTTGATAGCAGTTGCTTCTTGAATCACAGTATATGCAACCATGGCAACAACCTTTATATATATTCATCCCATAATTAATACCAAACCAATTTGGGTTTTCTTTATATCCAGATACAATAGTCTTTGCAGGTATAAACTCCATCGATACCTCAACCCTTTCCATATTAGCTTTTTGCTTAATACGGTTTTACCATATATAATTTTTAAAATCAACAAAAAACTCATATCCAATGGACATGAGTTTTATTTAATGTATATTTATATTGTTTTATCAGTTTTAACTATATTTGTAATTAATAAACTTAAAAGTATCAAAATTATACTTACAATCCAAGGCTTTAATCCGAAGTTATTAAATAATAAGTTAATACCAGCAATTGTAATTAAAGCATAGCTAATAGATATTAATATTCCATTTTTAGATTTTTTACTCGATAAAATCATTCTTATACTTAATGTAAACATTCTTATCCCTATAAATGCCATAAGTACGCCTACAATATCTTGAATTATATAGTAATAATGAAACTCCATATTAATTTCTCCTTTTTATATAGCGTCTTCAACTTCTCTCATCATAACAACTTCTTCTTCTGTGTATGTTTTCATTGTAAATCCTGTAACTCCATATATAAATGTTATTAAAGGCGTTATCCAGTTTAAGAAACAGTATGGAATAAATTCAAAAGAACTAACTCCTAATGTCTGACTACAAAATATTGCGTTTGAGTTCCATGGAATTAGTGGAGCCCCTAATGTTGCAGTATCTTGTATAATCCTAGATAAGTTTTCAGGTTTCAAATTAAATTCCTTGTATAAAGGTTCCATTATAGTTCCTACAAATACAGATGTAAACATCATAGAAGAACTAAACGCATTTGCAAGATAACTAGATATAAATGTAGTTCCAATTAATTTAGTTCTAGACTTTCCTATCTTACTTAACATAGGTTGTAATAAAACTTCTAAAAAACCTGTCTTTTGTAAAATTCCAGCTATAACAAACACTATAAATACTAATAATACAGTCTCTGCCATACTCATTATTCCACCACGATTTAATAGTTTATCTGTATATTCAAGACCTGTATCTATAGAAAAACCATTAAGCATATAATTTAATAGCTTACTAATACTTTCGCCTTCTTGGAAAAATGCTATAATTGCACCTGCTACTCCAGAAGCTAGTATAGAAACTATAGATGGCTTTTGTAAAAGTAATAGAATAAGTAAAAATATTATTGGTATTATTGAAACAAATCCTATATTGAAATTAGCTTTTAAAACTTCCATTACTTGATTTATTTGATTGTAATCTATAGTATTATTGGCATATTTAAATCCTATAACTGTATATAAAACCACACAAATTATATAAGCTGGAACTGCTGATAAAGTCATATGTTTTATATGAGTTATTACATCAGTTTTACAAACTGCTGCTGATAAATTCGTAGAGTCTGAAAGAGGAGAAATCTTATCTCCGAAAAATGCCCCAGATATTATAGCTCCAGCTGTTAATCCAGCAGGAACCCCCATACTAGTTCCAATACTCATTAAAGCTATACCTGAAGTACCTAAAGTCCCCCATGAAGTTCCTGTAGCTATAGATGTTAAAGAACATACTACTAATGTTGTAACTAAAAAGTATTTAGGTGTTATTATAGCAAGTCCACTGTAAACTATAGTTGGAATAGTTCCAGCTGCTATCCATGTAGCAATCAATACTCCAACAGAAAGTACAATTATATTAGATTGAAATGCACCTTTACCAACATCAAATCCCATTTCTTCAATTTCACTATTCGTGTAACCTAACTTCATAGCAGCAGGAACTACTATTAACCATGATAATAAAAACATTGTTGTTATAGATGCCTTAAAAACAACCATTCCAACTGTAGTTAAAGATATAATTGCAACCATTACTAACACTGCAAACTGAAACGTAGGTTTTCTTTTTTCTATGTTTTTGCTCATTTTAAATGTCCATCCTTCTTAATCTCTTTTATTTGTATGTAATTGATAAGTAACCAATGTTCTTGGTTTTTGATATCCTTTTCCCAAAGTGTTAAAAATCACCATCCTTATCATTTTATCTCGTAATACTATTAAGCAATATCTATGCCAAATTAATTTTTTTTAAAATACATTACGTATAATCATTGAAATTTGAGTAAATGTTTTTTTATTTTATTAAGAAATCCTTTTTTAATTCAATTTAGTTAATTATTAGATTTCGTTATATATTTAACCCATTAAACAAACAAAAAGGTTTAATGGGTTAAATAGGATACCCCTTAAACCTTTTTAACTAATTTTATATTTCAAATTCTGTATTGTTTTTATCTATAAATCCTACCTTTACATCACAAGAAAATACTTCTTTTAATAAACTTGCTAATTCATCTCTTGCCGACATAACACTATCATAGTTTTTATCTTCAAATCCATCTATAGGGAAAAATATGTTCTTACTTTCATTGGTTATTTTTCCTTGCTCGCTTTGTCTCCATATCCATCTTCTTGTTCTTACATTGTCTCCCGCTGAATAAATCAACTCTCCATCTTCCAAAATTTCTGTTTCTTCAGTTCCTAAAGGAATAAAACTATCCCCTTCTTTAGAAAATCTAACCTCTATATCCCCATCTAATGTGTCTATATCATGTGCTCCTAATGGAACCATATATTTTAAAGATACTGCATTTCCTAAATCTACAATAGGACTTATGTTAGGTAGCCCTTTACCTTTAGATGTTCTAGTAAGCATAGCTTCAATAGAACTCATAAATTTATTGGGGTTAATTCCTAATTCTTTAAATGCATCTCTATAATATAGTATGCCCTCTAATTCTTTAATCTTAGTATTTTTAAATTTATCTTCACAGTTTTTTATTGATTGATCTAATTTTTCTACAATATCATTTTTTACTAAACTATTATCAATTCCCTTTGCTACTATAACTCCAAAACAAACATTATCTAACTTTTCAAAGACTTCACTTGATACACTAAATTTCATATTAATCCTCCAAAACTTTGAGTCCTATTTATAATAAAACTCGTATTTTACTACCATGTTTATTATAAAAAATAATAAACATTCCAGTAGCTGGAATGTCAATATCTTTTTACTAGTATTTGTATTTCTGTTACATACTCTGAAGAATTTGTAGTTAATCCTGAATCAACTAATGTTATTTCTATTGAATCCTCTAATATTTCATAGTTATTTTGTTCTATATATTGTAAAATTCTTTCATAATAAATATCAGAATCATCATGTAGTCCATTAAATCTTAAGCATATGTATTTTCCTTTAGGTAAAATTTTGCTTATTTCTTTATTATATTTTTTATTTTCTACAAAAATAAAAGTTGAGTCATAATCTTTAAATAATTTATTTTTTAATTTATCTTTAGATATAGAAACCCCTACTTCTCCTAAAAATATAGATGACTTTTTATTTGCCTTATTTTCTAGCTTTCTAATAGAAATCTCTAAGTCTTTGTTTGTCTTAACTTCTTCCTTTAATAAAACAATAGACCTCTCTTCAATGTCCGCTTCTATTATTTTATTTATTTTTTCATAGTCTATTGAATCTTTTATTTTACTAATTCTACCCTTAACTTTATTTTGTATAATTTCTAATTCTTCTATCTTTTTCTTAATTGCTTCTTCTTGAATTTCGAATAAGTTAAGAGTGTTATTTATACTTCTATTATCTAAATGAGATTTTATTTTGCTTAGTGCTATTCCCATGCTTTTTAGATAAATTATAGTGTTTAGTTTTTCAAACTGATTTGTTGTGTAATATCTATAGTTATTTTTTTCGTCTATATAACTTGGCTTAAATAAGTCTATTTCATCATAATATCTTAATGTTT
This sequence comes from Paraclostridium sp. MRS3W1, assembly GCF_032465715.1. Taxonomy (NCBI): domain Bacteria; kingdom Bacillati; phylum Bacillota; class Clostridia; order Peptostreptococcales; family Peptostreptococcaceae; genus Paraclostridium; species Paraclostridium sp. MRS3W1. Next base: position 15,075 of record NZ_JAWDJM010000167.1, read on the forward strand.
TTTTATTAATATCAAATAAAATTGCTATTTCTCCTATTGTAAATAAATCTTTTATATTAGTTTTATTGCTCATTTATATCCTCTCTATAATCAATGTTTTTTAGTTAATTATATCATTTAAATTAATGCTGTTTATTATACAAATTACATATTAAAATTAGTAAAATAAAAAATAGACCCTGGACAAAATGGGTCTATTTTTTAATAGTTAACATTTTATTTTTTCTTATATGGTGTATTTATAAGAGGTAAGCTAGTTCTAAACTCTTTATCAAATCTATAGTAAGCATTTGCTGTTGCAGGTGCTGTTGGTATTGCTGTTATTTCCCCTATACCTTTAGCTCCATATGCCAATCCATCTTTATTTTTTTCTATTATTATAGGCTCTATTGTTGGAGCATCTGTTGATTTAAAAAGCCCTAGTGTTCCATATTTAACTTTAGGTACACAATTTTCTAATGGATAAGTTTCTGTAAGTGCGTATCCTAACGACATTACTACTCCACCTTCTATTTGGCCTTCAACATTAATTGGATTAACTGCTCTACCAACATCATGTGCAGCTATAACTTTTTCTAACTTTCCATTTTCATCTAGTATTACAACTTGAGTAGCATATCCATAGGCAACGTGACTTACTGGATTTTCTTTATCAGATCCCATTCTGTCTGTCACACTAGAATATGTTCCTAGAAACTCTTGCCCTTCTAAGTCATTTATTGTTTTCCCAGAATCCAGCTCCTTTTTAAGTTGAAGACATGCATTTTTCGTTGCCTCTCCTGTAAATACAGTTTGTCTAGATGCTGTGGTATTTCCTGAGTCAGGAGTTAAATGAGTATCAGGTGCTTGGTATATAACATCTTCTGGTTTTAAGCCTGTAGTCTGACAAAGCATTTGAATCATAGTTGTTGCTAATCCTTGACCTATACAAGATGCACTTGTTCTTAAATGTATTTTTCCACCTTTTATAGCCAACTTGCATCTACCTATATCAGGTATTCCTACTCCTACCCCTGCATTTTTCATAGCACAAGCTATTCCTGCATAAGGGTATTTATCATACTCTTCCTTAACAGCCTCTAGTGTTTCTACCATAGCTGTTCCTTCATCTGCTATTTGTCCATTTGGCAATACTTGACCTGGTCTTATAGCATTTCTATATCTTATCTCCCATGGAGATATTCCTACCATTTCCGCTAGTAAATTTAAGTTAGATTCTGTTGCAAAGCAACTTTGTGTTACTCCAAATCCTCTAAATGCTCCTCCTGGAGGATTATTTGTATAAACAGCCTTACCATGTATATCTATATCTTGATAGTTATAAGGTCCTGCTGCATGTGTACATGCTCTCTCTAATACTGGTCCTCCTAATGATGCATATGCTCCAGTATCTGATACTATTGTAGCTTTTAGTGCTGTTAAATATCCATTTTCATCACATGAAGTTGTAAACTCCATCTCCATTGCATGTTTTTTTGGATGCACTATTATGCTTTCTTTTCTAGTTAATTGAACCTTTACATATTGCTTAGTATGATATGCAAGTAAAGCAGCATGATGTTGGACACTCATATCCTCTTTACCTCCAAATCCTCCGCCTACCATTTTGTTTATTACTCTAACTTTTTCATGTGGAAGGCCTAGCATATCTGCACACTCATGTTGAGTTGCATACACTCCTTGATCCGAAGAATATATTATTACCCCCTCATCTTCATAAGGACCAGCTACTGCACATTCTGGTTCTAAAAAAGCATGTTCATTAAATGGAACAGAATATCTTCTTGTTACTACATGCTTAGAATTTTTAATTTTTTCATCAGCATTTCCTCTTACTAACTCTTTTTCTACTAAAATATTTCCACCTTCATGAATTTCAGGAGCATCTTCTTTTAGTGCTTCTTCTGGACAAGTTAAAGGTTTTAATTCTTCATACTCAACTTTTACTAATTTCTTAGCTTCTTCTAAAGCTTCCTTTGAAGTTGCAGCTACTAATGCTACTGAGTCACCTAGATATCTAGTAATTTCACCTTCTGGAATTAATGTATCCCAGTCTTTCTTTAAGTGACCTACTTTTATTGTTCCAGGTATATCTTTAGCTGTTAATACAGCTACTACACCTGGATATTTTTTAGCTTCTTCTATATCAATTTTTTTTACTAAAGCCCTTGGATACATAGTTCTTACTGCAGATCCATAAATCATTCCATCTATTCTAATATCATCTACATACTCTGCTTTACCTAAAGTTTTTGCCACTGCATCAACTCTATGTAACTTATCTCCAACAAGCCCCTTACACTCAACTTTTGGAACTTCTATATTTTCTCTAAGAATTTTAGCAGCTTGCTTTACTGCTTCTACTATCTTTACATATCCTGTACATCTACATATGTTTCCTCTTAATGCTTTTCTTATTTCTTCTTCTGTTGGATCTGGGTTTACATCTAGTAATGCTTTCGAACTTATTACCATTCCAGGTATGCAGAACCCACATTGTACTGCTCCTGCATTTGTAAATGCATATGCATATGCATCCATTTCTTTTTCAGACATTCCTTCTATGGTAATAATATTTTTACCTACTAACTTTTGTGTGTTAAATACGCAAGCTTTTGTAGCTTTACCATCTATAATAACCATACAAGTTCCACATGCACCCTCTGCACATCCATTTTTTACAGAAGTTATGTTCATATCTTCTCTTAAAAACTCTAATAGTTTTTTATTTTCTTTTGCTTGAACAGTTTCCCCGTTTAATGTGAATTCAAACATATATGACCCCCTAGTTTATAGTTCTTACTATATACTTTCCAGTAGGATGTTCTACTGTTAACTTTCCTTCTTTTATAACTTCAATCCCCCTTAAAAATACATGCCTAAACTGGCAATCAACTTCGTATCCTTCATATGGAGTATAGTCCGTATTTTGAGTTTGATTTTCTGCACTTATTATATTTTTCATTTCAGGATCTATAACTACTATATCTGCATCGCTACCCACTTCAATGCTTCCTTTTTGAGGATACATTCCAAATAACTTTGCTGCTTTTGTAGACGTTAGCTCTACAAATTTATTCATACTTATTTTTCCTTCTTTAACTCCGTATGTATATAAAAGACCCATTCTATGTTCAACGCCTGGGCCTCCATTTGGAATTTTACTAAAATCATTTATCCCAATATCCTTTTGCCCTTTATAGTTAAATGAACAATGATCTGTTCCTATAGCATCAATGTCTCCCTCTTCTAAAGCTTTCCATAAAGCCTCATTGTCTGCTTTTTTTCTAAGTGGTGGTGACATTACATACTTAGCACTTTCAAACCCATCCAAATCATATAATTTATCATCTAAAAGCAAATATTGTGGGCAAGTTTCTGTATATACTTTAACCCCATCCAATCTAGCTTTTTTAACTTCTTCTAACGCATCCTTTGAACTTAAATGAACCACATATACAGGTGCATTTGCAGTCTTTGCAATTTTCATCAATCTATAAGTAGCCTCTACTTCTACATCTGATGGTCTACTTAGTTGGTGATATTTAGGTGACAATTGATTGTTATCTTTGAATTCATTTATTAACTCACTTATTATATCTCCATTTTCGCAGTGGAATCCTATAAGCACTCCTAACTCCTTAGCTCTTTTCAAAGCTTTGAATATAATTCCATCATCAACTTGTAGTGTATCTTTATATGCCATATACATTTTAAATGATGTAACACCCTCATTTATCATATCTTCCATTTCTTTGGATGTAGTATCATTCCAATCTGTTATAGCCATGTGAAATCCATAATCTGAATAGCATCTTCCCCTAGATTTATCATGCCATTCTCTAAGACCATCACTTAATGTGTGTCCTTTTGATTGAGTAGCAAAATCTAGTATTGTAGTTGTACCTCCAACTATAGCTGCTTTAGTTCCTGTTTCAAAATTATCAGCTGTTATTGTAGTTCCAACATCTAAGTCAAAATGAGTATGGGTATCTATTCCTCCAGGTACAAGATAGCACCCATTTATAGGTACTATCTCATCTCCTTCTTTAAATAAATCAGCTCCAATTTCAGCTATTTTTTCATTTTCAATTCTTACATCTGCTTTATAGGATTTTACATCCGTTACTATTGTTCCACCTTGTAAAATTAGCCCCATTTTAATTTCCTGCCTTTACTTTGCTTCTACAGCACCCATTTGCATTGTTAATGCTCTCTTTGGACATCGTGTTACGCATAATCCGCATCCAAAACATTTATCTTCATCTATAACCATTTCATCTCCAACTTCAATTGCTTCATATACACAACTTGTTACGCATTTTTTACACTTTATACATTTATCTTGATCTACTTGTGGAGCTACTGCATGAGTTCTAAATTCCATCTCTTGAACTTTCTTCTGTGCTAATCCTTTTATTTCGTTTACATCTGAATATCCATTTGCTTCTAAGAATTCGTTTAATTCTCTAGCTATTTTTCCGTACACTTGTGGCCCTTTAAGTATCGCTTCTGTACAAGTTTGTACTGCTGAAGCCCCAGCCATCATCATTTCAGCAACATCCCTTCCGCAAGTTATTCCACCTACACCTATTATTGGTATATTTACAACTTTAGAAGCTTCGTATATACATCTTACTGCTAACGGTCTTATTGGAGCTCCTGATAACCATCCGTATCCTGTTTTACTTCCCATTATAGGGAATCCTGTTTCAACATCTATTGCCATACACGGTCCAAAAGAATTTATCATTACAAGTCCGTCTGCCCCTGCTTCTTCAACAGCTTTTGCTATTGTTTGTATATCAGTGTGAGGACTCATTTTCATAAATACTGGTACGTCTAATGCAGCTTTTGCAGCTTTTAAAGCATTTACTATAGGAGTAACATCTGTTCCTACATAATGTGTAGATAATTCAACTGCATCTGCATAAGACTTAACTAGTGGTGCTACTTTAGCGATATCTTCCGCTGTATATCCCATACTTATTATTACTGGAACTCCTGCACTTTTAGCTTTTGCATATTCTTCAGCTATCCATTGTTCCTTTGGTAATTCAGACCATAACTCTGTATTTAAGAAACCACTGTTAGTATCTGCCATACATGGTCTTGGTACGTCTGCTGGAAGTACAGATATAGTTTTTGTGCATATACCACCTGCTCCACCTTTTACAGCTTCTATACATAAATCTCCATCTTTAGCTCCTGGTCCTGCTGCTGTCATTATTGGATTTGGAAACTCCATATCGTGTATTTTAACTTGTAAATTTGCCATTTTTTAATCTCCCCTTTTTTATTTTTGTTTATATTTTCACAAAGCGCATTCTAATTAATATATTTAAACTGCTTTCTCATCTGTTTCATTATCATTGTTTAATTCTTTTTTACTTCCTAATTCATTAAAGAATATGTTCAGTATAACTGCTGCTAAACTTCCTGTTGTTATACCACTATGGAATATTGTTTGCACCCAATTTGGGAAGTTATGATAAAAGTCAGGATTTGCTAAAGGTATCATCGCCAACCCTACACTTATTGCTACAATTACTCCATTTTTTGTCCCATTAAACTCAACTTTGCTTAAAGTTCTTATTCCACCTACTAAAACCATCCCAAACATGGCGAATCCTACTCCACCAAGAACCTGTTTAGGTATCGCTGCTATTATTGATGCAAATTTAGGTATAAATCCTAATACCAATAAGATAATACCTGCATGTATCGCTATGTATCTTGACTTTATTCCCATCAATCCAACAAGCCCTGTATTTTGAGCAAATGGAGTTATTGGGAATGAGTTGAATATACTAGATAGAAAAGTTGAAATACCATCTCCTCTTAATGCTCTTTTTATATTTGCGCCATCTATATCTTTATCTACCATCTCATGTATTGCCATCATATTTCCTAATGATTCAGTCATTAGTACTAACATTATTAAACCTAAAGATATTACTGCTGATGGTTCAAATACTGGCATACCAAATTTTAAAGGTACATTAACACTAATCCAACTCGCACTAGCTACATTACTAAAGTCAGCCATACCTAATACACCTGCTAATACTGTTCCGATTACTATTGCAAAAAGTATTGCTGCACTATTCCAGATCCCTCTTAAATACTTAAATAGCACAATAGTTATAGCTAAAACAGCTAATGCTAATCCTACTTGAGACGGTTCAGCTGGACCTACTTTACTATCAGTTATCCACTTAATCCCAACTGGTAATAGAGATACTCCGATTACCAGTACTACTGTTCCTGTAACTACTTTCGGGAAAAATCTTATTATTTTTTCAAATACCGGAGCTATTATTATACAAAACAATCCCGCTGCCATAACTGCCCCAAACACAGTTTGCATAGCTAGATTTGGGTCTTGATATGATGAAGCTATAGATGTCATGGCTGCAACAGCCGCAAAGCTAGTTCCTTCGATTACCGGAATCTTAGCACCTGCAATATTTCCTATACCAAAAGCTTGTATAAGCGTTCCTACCCCCGCCATAAATATACAAGCACTAATTAAAAAAACTATACTTTCATGGTCTAGTCCTGCAGCACTTCCTACCATCATAGGAACTGCCACCGCTCCTGCACACATTGCTAGTACGTGTTGTAATGAGAATATCCACGACTTGGATACCGGTATCCTCTCATCCACTGGAGCTATTTTAGGGCTTTTTTCTTGAGACATTTATAGTCCCCCTTTTATATTATTTTTTTATATTCTATCCCACAATTTGTTGCTCATCTCTATACTCTTTGCTAATATCGACTCTTCATCAATATTTAATAAAATTCTATCCTTCATCAATACTTTTCCATTTATAATAGTTGTATCAACACTTCTTCCTGTCATCCCAAATATTATGTGTCCATTTTCTGTATTTTCATTAAGTGGAGTGTGCGGTATATAATCTACAACTATTACATCAGCATATGCTCCCTCTTTTAAAACTCCTAAATCTTTTTTATAATGCTTACTAGCTATTTTTCTATTGTTTTCAAATAACATAGTTGGAGCTTCTGCCCATCCAACTCTTGGATCTCTTAGTTGATGTTTGTGTATTATATTTGCAACCTTTAAAGATTCAAACATATCACTTGTATATCCATCAGTTCCTAATCCAACAGTTATTCCTTTGTTTAGTAAATGAACTACAGGAGCACATCCAACTGCATTTCCCATGTTAGATTCTGGATTATGTACAACAAAAGATTTATTTTCTTTTATTAATTCCATTTCTTCAGAATCTATATGAATACAGTGAACTGCTATAGTTTTGTCATTTAAAACATTGAAATCATTTAATCTTTGTACAACCTTTTTATTGTATTTTTCTTTATTTATAATGGCATCATCTATCCCCTCTGCTGTATGTACATGATATCCAGCATCTAGATTAGCCATTTCATTTGCACATTTTTCTAAAGTTTTATCAGATAATGTAAAAGCTGCATGAAGTCCAAACATACCTTTTACCATATCTGATTCATCATCTTTAGCAAATCTTATAAAATTAACGTTTTCCTGAATTCCTTGATCTATCGTTTTTAATCCATCTCTATCAGACACTTCATAACAAAGATTAGTTCTAATTCCTAAATTCTTAGCTACATCTTTTATAGTAAATAGACTTCCCTCTATAGCAAATGGACTCGCATGGTGATCAAATACTGTTGTAACTCCATTTTTTATACAATCTATATAAGTTGCATAAGCACTATATTTTGTATCTTCTAAAGTAAGTTTTTTATCTAATCTCCACCATAAATTTTCTAGGATTTCCATAAAATTTTCCGATGGTTTTCCTGGTACAGCCATCCCCCTAGCAAAAGAACTATATATATGCATATGAGTATTTATAAGCCCTGGCATTATTACCTTTTTATTTGCATCTATAAACTCATGACTTGGGTATTTTCCCTTCATTTCTTTAGTTGAACCAATCTCTTTTATAACATTACCTTCGATAACTACACAACCGTCATCCATATATGGATTTTGCTCATTTTTAGTTATCAATCTCCCATTTCCAACTAATATCATGTTTTGATACCTCCTAAGGTTATCTCAATACTTTACCAGCCTTAATATGTTTATATTCATTTTCTTCAATTACGCAGTTTCCATTTATGATTACATAATCTATACCTGTTGGATATTGAGTCGAATTAATATAATCATCACACCCTGAAACTTTATCTTTATCAAATATAACTATATCTGCAAAGTATCCCTCTTTTAGTTGACCTCTATCTTTTATACTGAAACTTTGTGCAGCTTTTTTAGTCATTTTATGAACTGCTTCTTGTAAAGTCAGTACTTCTAATTCTCTAACATATCTTCCTAATATTTTAGGGAATGATCCATATGCTCTTGGATGTGGCTTTCCTGACAATAGACCATCTGTACAAACATTTTGTTCTTCTCTCTTCATGAAAGTTATAATATGTTCTTCTAATCCATAAAAATCTACCATTCCAACTGCATTTTCTTCTTCTAATAATAGGTCCATAGTAGCATCAACAGGATCTTTACCTCTCATTTCACCTATTTCTAATAGACTTTTACCTATTGTATTTTCATTCTTTTTATTCTTTACACTTGTAACAAAGATTTGATCTATTCCTGCAAATTGAATAAAGTTATCCCAACCTTCTATTCCATTTTCGATATCTTTTTTCATTCTATTTCTATCATCTTCATTTTGTAATCTTTCTAATAGTTTATCTGTCCCACCTGAATGTGCCCAAGGAGGAAGAACTACTCCAAGCATGGTACTACCTGCAGCATATGGATATTGGTCAAATGAAACTTTGATACCTTCTGATTTAACTTTTTCCAATAACTCTAAAACTTGTGGTATGTACTTCCAATTATCTTTTCCACACACTTTAAAATGTGAAAAATGAACCTTAACTCCAGATTCTTTTCCTATAGTTATTATTTCTTCCATAGATGTAAGGATCGTATCAGCTTCACTTCTTTGATGAACAACAAATACTCCATCATATTTTGCAACAACCTTGCACATTTCTATTATCTCTTCAGTCATAGAATAAGCACATGGTATATATATAAGCCCTGTAGATAATCCAATAGCGCCTGCTTTTAATTCTCTTTCTGTGATTTCACACATCTTTTGAATTTCTTCTTTAGTTGCTGGTCTATCTTCTAATCCCATAGCTTCCATTCTAATATTTCCATGAGGGACTAAGTAAGTTTCATTTAATCCTACTCCGTTATCTTCCATCATAGTAAGATAGTTATCAGTAGTTTCATATTCCCAATCTATCTCGTCACTTTCACCATCTAGGCCTGCTAGATTTTTTCTCCATGAAGGAATAAATTCCTTAGGAAGTGGGGCCATAGATATACCATCTTGGCCCAACACTTCTGTTGTTATTCCTTGTCTTATCTTTATTTCATTAAATGGATTTACTAAAATCATAAGGTCTGAGTGGCTATGAGTATCTATAAAACCAGGACATACTACTCTACCTCTTGCATCTATTATCCTATCTACATTTTCTGTAATCTCAGTTGATATTTTACTTATCTTGTCATCATTAATTAACACATCACCTATAAATGGTTCTGTATTATTACCATCAACTACTAGCCCTTGCTTTATTAAAATTTTCATAACACTTACCCCTATTTATTTATTTTTTATAAACTGATTTAAGTATTCCGTAGTAACCTTCTGCTCCTATAAATAATTGTTCTTGTTCTATATATTCATCTATTGTATGAGCAAGATTTTCTTTTGAAGGTCCAAATCCTATTGTTTTTATTCCTGCTTCACCTGCATAGTGACTTCCATTTGTACAGAATGAGTATTGAGTTATTTGACTATCTATTCCAGCTTCTTTTAATCCTTTATATGCTGCTTGAACAAACTCATCTTGCTCATCATATAACCAACCTGGGAAGAATCTTTCACCTTCTATTTTGTTTCCTGTGTAGCATCCTTCACATCCTATAGCATAAGAAACTTTAGCATCTAGCTCTGGATCTTCTTTCATCATTTCATCTAATAATGCTTGTATTGGAGCTAGTACTCCTTCTTTAGTTTCTCCTACTAATAATCTTCTATCGAAAGTAGCTTTACAATAATCTGGTACTACTGAAGCCCCTGGGTATGGAGATGATTTTATATCAGTTAAAACTAATATTCCAGGTCCTAATACTGGGTGAGTAGGCGGCTCTAGGTTTTGTATTTTTTCTATTATCTTAGACATTTTATATACTGCATTTATTCCTTTGTGTGGATTAGCAGAGTGAGCTGGTTTCCCGAAAGTTTCTACTACTATTTCTCCTCTACCTCTTTGCCCTATCTTTAAGTTAAGTTCTGAAGATTCCCCTATAACAACATAGTCTGGCTTAACAGCTTCACTTATTTTTCTAGCTGCTATACCTTCAAATATTTCTTCATGAACTACACCTGCTACATATAATTCACCTTCAAAATCCTTTTTTGTATCTTCTGCAAAGTATGAAACAGCAGCTATCATTGCACTTAACTGACCTTTCATGTCAGAAGTACCTCTACCGTATATTTTCCCATCATTTATAACTCCACCAAATGGAGGGAATGTCCACTTACTTTCATCTGGTACTTCTACTGTGTCTATATGTCCATCAAATAATATTTTCTTTCCTTCTTTATTACCTTTGATACAACCTATTATGTTTCCATATTCATCTCTAAACCAACTATCAAATCCTAATTTTTTAAAGTTTTCTTCTATTGCTTTAACTACATTTTCTTCATGTCCTGAATAACTTGCATTTCTTATTAACGATTGACATAACTCAGTTAATTCTTGTTTTCTTTGCTCATTTAACATCCTATTAATCCCCCTTAATTTTTCTAATTATTATCTATATACTTGCACATTCTCCGTCCCAAACTATGCTTCTATATTTCTCTGGATCTGTGTCCCCTTCAGTACTTATTAGTAATACTCTAGAATCTTTATCTAGTTTTAATGCTTCTCTAAGATCTTTTAATTTATCATCGCTCATCATAGCTGCTAATAATCCTGTTGTTACAGCTCCTGATTCTCCTGATATAACTTTTGTATCTCCTGTTAATGGATTTCCTAATACTCTCATTCCTTTAGCTGAAACCCAATCTGGTGCTGAAACGAAAGCTCCTGAATAGTTCTTTAATATTTCAAATCCTATTGTATTTGGCTCTCCACAAGCAAGACCAGCCATTATTGTAGGCATATCTCCACCAACAAATCTTGGTTTTCCATCTCCAGCTTCTGCAGATTTGTAGAAACAATCTGCTTCATCAGCTTCTACTACTACTGTTATAGGACACTCATCAAACGCATTAGCTATGTATCCTTGTACTGCACCTGCAAGAGATCCAACCCCAGCTTGAACAAATACATGTGTAGGTCTTTCTACTCCGTACTCTTTTAATTGTTCAACTGCTTCTTTAGCCATTGTTCCGTACCCTTGCATTATCCATGCAGGAATATCTTCATAACCGTCCCATGCTGTATCTTGAACTATAAGTCCTCCAACTTTTTTTGCATCTTCATCTGCTAATCTAACAGCATCATCATAGTTAAGATCAGTTATACTTGCATCTGCCCCCTCAGCTTTGATGTTGTTTAATCTTGTTATTGATGATCCTTTTGGCATATAAACTACTGATTTTTGCTTTAATTTATTTGCAGTCCAAGCAACCCCTCTTCCGTGGTTTCCATCAGTAGCTGTAAAGAATGTCATATCTCCAAGCTTTTCTCTAACTTCATCAGATATTAATTTTTCATAAGTTAATTCTGATATATCCATTCCTAATTTTTCAGCCATGTGTCTTGCCATAGCAAACGATCCGCCTAGCACCTTAAATGCATTTAATCCAAATCTATATGATTCATCTTTTACGAAAACTCCGCCAACTCCTAATACTTCAGCTAAATTATCTAATTTAACTAATGGTGTTTTTGTATATTGTGGAAAACTCTCGTGGAAAGATTTCACTTTACTTATCTCTTCATCATTTAAAAACTCTATAGTTTTTTCCTTATTTTCACTCTTTGGTAGGTTATTTAATTTCCATTTTATTTCTCTCATAATTCTCCCCCTTGTATAAATGTTTTCGTAATTTGTATAAAGCAATTAATATGCCAAACTTAAATTTATTTTCTTAACAAACCTTGAAACCTAGCTTTTTAAACTAAAACTTTGTTAATTCACTCACATTTTATGTTTTTGAATATCCTTAATTCCTTTCCCGATATAATAAAAAATTCTCAAATCGGGAATTTTTACCGATTTGAGAATTTTCATTTTGGGAATTATTTAATTTTCATCTAGTTTTCTATATAAAGTAGATACACCTATTCCAAGCTTTTTAGCTATTTCCTTTTTGGCTTTTGTATCTCTTCCATATTTATCAAGTATACTATTTATATAAAATAACTCTAATTCTTTCATAGTTAAAATATCTTCATAATTATCAATTCTTACTATATTCCTACTGTTAGTATTTTTATTTGTAGTATTTATTTCTTTTATTTTATTATTATTATTTTCATAATACTTGATTATATCTATTGGCAACATATCTTCTGATATTATTCCATCTTCTCCGATTATATTCATCATATATTCTGCTGAGTTCTCTAATTCTCTTATATTTCCCGGCCAATAATAATTAATCAACTTATTCATCACAGATTCTTCAATTTTCTTTACCCTTATGTCGAATTCTATTGAGTATCTATTTAATATATTCAAAAATATATCTTTAATATCTTCTTTTCTATCCCTAAGTGGTGGTAAATTTATAGGCATTACATTTAATCTATAATACAAGTCACTTCTAAATTTACCACTATTAACTAAATCTAGTATATTTTGATTTGTAGCTGCTATTACCCTTATGTCTAAATCTATAATTTTATTAGACCCAATCCTAACTAACTTTCTCTCTTGTAAAACTCTTAATAATTTAGCTTGTAAATGTACAGATAAATCTCCTATTTCATCTAAAAATATTACTCCTGTATTAGCTAACTCAAACTTTCCTATTTTACCTTCATTACTTGCACCACTAAAAGCTCCTTTTGCATATCCAAAAAGCTCACTTTCTAATAAGGCTTCTGGAATAGCTGCACAGTTTATGGCTATAAACGGTTTAGTACATCGATTTCCTTCTGCATGTATCGACTTTGCAATTAACTCCTTACCTGTTCCACTTTCACCCGTTATTAAAACTGTAGAATTAGATTGTGCAACTCTCTTAGTTCTAACTTTGACTAGTTTCATAGCTTCACTATTTCCAATTATAGAATCTATTTTTTTAACTTCCCATTTAGTATTTATTTTTTGATCTTTATTTTCTTTAACTTCATCAAAAATTATAAGTTTATCATAATTATTAATATAAGGATGAACAGGTATTATCTTATATGTAGTCCTATAAATTTTGTCCTCTATACTAAAACTTAACATCTCGTCATTATCTTCATTTTGTTCTATAGCTCTTATTTCTACTAATTTGCCTATTGGATCATCAAAAATATTTAATCTTTTCTTTGCTATATTATTTATATATGATATCTTTCTTCCTGGATCTAAAATAAGCACTCCTTTTTCAATATTATCAATTATATCTCTAAACATCTCCATCTCTTTATCAATATGCTTACTATCTTCAAATTCGTTTACTTTTATAGAAATCAAATCTGAAATATGATGTATAAACTCTAAATAAGATTTTAACTTTTTACGTACTTCTTTTTTCTTTTCTTTATCAGTACTTATTGCACCTATAACACCAATTGTGCGGCCACTATACTTAATCGGCACAGCTAAAATCATTTTATCAAGGCACTTACTAAGCCTACTACAGTTACTACAAATTTCATGACTGGCTATATCTATTACTGTTATATCATTTCCTGTGCTAATAACTTGGCTATATATATAACCACTAGATACAAGAACTTCATTTTCTTTATATTTGTAAATCCCAGAACCCCCAATTCTGACTAACCTATCATCTACAATTTCAATATCTACATTCAATACGCTCGCTATTGTTTCTACGTATTTGGTCATCTCTTCTTGAACTTGTTTTAACATACTCGCCATTTGATATATTTCCCCTTTGTTAGTAAGTTTCACATATTGACTATATTTTATCATAATTGATTATCAAATATAATTAGCTAACTTATTAATTTACATAAACTTTTCAATTTATTTATTTTCCCTGTATCAATATTTTTAACAGAAAAATCGACAATAAACTTCACCAGAATTATAGACAATAAAAAAAAATAGTGGTAATATATATGGGCATTAACCAATGCGGGCGGGCGAGGGAACCAAAATAAAGAGGAAGAAGGATGGAACAAAAACTATCAAGCAGTAAATTAGAATCAATTGCAACACAAAGTTTAAAAACAGAGATTTTAGCAGGAATCACAACATTCATAGCCAGCGTGTATATTATAATGACTAATGCATTAATATTATCTGATGCAGGTATAAGTCCAGATGCAGCTATGATAGCTACAGTACTTACATGTACTATATCTACAATTCTTATGGGAGTACTTTCAGATACTCCACTTATATTAGTCCCTGGAATGGGAATAAACTCATTATTTACTTATACTATTGTTCAGTCAATGGGATTAGCATGGCAAGAAGCTTTAGCAGCAGTCTTAGTAAGTGGTATAATATTCACTTTAATAGCAAGTACAAAGCTAACTTCAATTCTTATGAACTCGATACCAAATAACTTAAAACATGCAATAACTACAGGAGTAGGATTTTTAATCTTATTCATAGGACTTCAAAAAAGTGGTCTTGTTGTAGGTAATGAAAATACTATGATAGGTATTGGTAATATCGCAGACAAGGAAACCCTTTTAAGTATAGTAACTTTAATTATCATTTTGATATTAAATATGAAAAACGTGCCAGGTAACTTACTTATAAGTATAATAATCGGTACAGTATTATCACTTATTATGGGAGTAACTAGTCTAAGCAGTTTAGATTTTGCAGGATTTAACATAGGTGCTATTAAAGAAGTATTTTTAGGCATGTCATTTAAAAATATTTGGTCTATACCGTTTATGGTAGCCGTATTCTCTATAACAATTGTAATAGTATTTGAAAATATGGGAATTTTATATGGTCAATTAGGAGCTCTAAAAAGAGAAGAAGATTTCCAAAAATCATTTAAGGTAACTGGAATATCTAATATAATAGCTGGAATATGTGGAACAAGTCCAACTATAGTTGCAGCTGAAAACTTCTCAGGGATCAGTGTTGGTGGTAAAAGCAAAGTAGCTGCATTTACATCTGCTACATTATTCTTACTATCATTGTTCTTAATACCTGTATTAAAACTTATACCAGATGGTGTTATAAGTAGTGTTCTTATATTTATAGGAATACTTATGATACAAACTTTCTTTGATCTAGAAAAAGGAGATTTGATAGAAACTATATCTATAATCTTAATGATTACGATAATACCTTTTACTTATAATATTGTAAATGGTATATCTATTGGATTTATAGTTTATACAATTCTTAATTTAGTTATAAATAAAGGGAAAAATGTTTCTGTAGCTATGTATGTACTTAGTGGCTTGTTTATTCTTAACTTTGTAATGAGTACAGTTATGGGAACTATCCATTAACATATTAAAAAAGGCGTCGCTCTAAAATAGGGCGCGCCTTTTTCATTTATATACTATATTATTATTCCTTCGAAGTGATCTACTTCGTGTTGAATAATTTGTGCTGTAAATCCTGTAAATACTTGCTTATGTTTTTTAAAGTTCTTATCTAGATACTCTACCTCTATTTTTTCATATCTAGTTGTTTTCCTAAATCCTTCTAAAGATAAACAACTCTCTTCAGCTTCATAAGGAATCTCTTTTTTTAGTATAACTGGATTCACCATAGGAATTATCATATCCCCTACACTAAATACTAGTATACGCTTTTTTACTCCGATCATATTAGCTGCCATTCCTACACAATGGTCTAAATTTGCTCTTAATGTATCTATTAAGTCATTTATAACTTCTACATCATCTTTTGTTGCAAGTTCTGATTTTTGTTCTAAGAATAATATATCTTTTACAACTGCTTTTATCATACTTATTTAACCTCTCTAATTTATCTAAATTAATATAAGTTTATATTAGTACAAGTATGTATTTCAGTCAAATTATTAAATATATTAATTATCTTCTACCATATATCTAAGAACAGTTTTTAATTTTGCTGCTTCAGTCTTTCTAAAATCTGAAAGATATATTTCTCTATGAGCTTTTGTTTTTATCTTTAAATTATTTTCATTGCAAAACTCTTCCATAGCTGAAAAAGTTCTTGGTTCATCATCATAAGGTCCAACGTGAAGCATTTGAACTGAAGTTCCTTCTTTAATATTTTTAAGCTCTACTTTCTCTACTAATGGATTTGACTTTTTCTTTTTTGCAATATCCATAGCTATATTGAAAACTTCTTCATTTACAAATTCAGGTTGTCTAATCATTAATGTGTAAACTAGCTCATCCTTGTTAAGGACTTCTTCAGCTCTACCTTTTTCAGTTAAATCCCATATTCCTTCTAATGGATATACTGTGTATTCAAAATATCCTTCTGGGATAATACCTTTTTTAGGCATCATTCTTATTGCGTAAGCTAGTGAGTACAGTGTTTCTATAGCTTTTGCGAATCCTTCACTATTTGGGTTTCCTTGTCCTTTTAGAGTTAGGAATTTGAATTCAGGTATTTCTACTAGTTGCGGTTTTTCTTTTGGTATGTAGTATTCTTTTTCTTTTTTTCTCCATTCATGTTTCATGAATATCGCTCCTTTACAGTTTTAATTTACTATTTTATACTTTTTATAAAATTCACTTATTTTCTCTTCATCCCACAAGCTTCTGGCTCTACATATTCAAATTTAAATTTTGAATATAGTTTATCAGCAGGCTTATTAGCAATTAAACAAACATATGCATATTCGTCAGTATTTTCTTCTAAATAAGTATCAATTTCTTTCATAATTATCTGCCCAAACCCTTGTCCTTGGTACTTCGGATCTACCATAATATCAGAGACAATGTAAGTTATTCCTTTGTCCCCAACTATTCTTCCAAATCCAATCAAATCGTTATTATCCCATAAAGAGACTATAAATAATGAATTTTTCAAAGCTATTTCTGATTTTATTAGATCTTTTTCTCCCATTCCTGTTCTTAGTCTTAGCGAAATATATTCCATTGGTGATGGTGACGTATATCTTATATCCATATTTCTAGCCTCCTCTGTAGATTTAATTCTATTTAACTTCCTAAATATAGTATATCAATTTTAATTTCATAATAAGCTTATATTGATTTTTTGTTTAAATATGTTCTAATGAATACTTAACATCTGAGTTACATATCCCACCATGATAGCATATAACTCTATCAATATTATAATTTAATAGCTTTTTAATAGATTTTTTAGCTTCTTTCATATCCAAAGTATACTGCGGATTTGCCATACACAATTTATTATTTTCAATAACTAAAGCATCTCCAGCTATTAGTGTTTTACTTTCCTTGATGTAAATTGATATATGTCCTGGCATATGACCTGGAGTTTCAATTATCTCAACCCAACCGCAACAATCAAACTTATCACCATCATTTAGCTCTATATCTACATCAACATTTTCTACTGATTCCAATTTCTTTTGAAAATTAAGTGCCCATTCTTTTTGTTCTTCTGGCAAACTATCATATAACTAAAAAACACATTGATAAGTTTATCAATGTGCTTTTCATAGGTCTCGCTAATATGCTAACTCCAAGAAATAATAACTACTTCTTTGCTCTATTCTAATTGTTATATAATTATATATCACTAAAAAAGTCATCTATTTCATCAGCTGTATTTTCTGGAACTCTTTCTAAATATATACTTTTTTCTTTTATTACTTCTTTACCTTTCATTATATAATCTATCTTTTTAACTATATATCCTAAAGTAATTAAAGATATTGTGTAAAATACAAATGGTATAACTGTAACTAAGTAATAATTTATTACTTCTACTAATTCCTTTTTAGGATCAAATCCCTCTTTAACTAAATCTGATATGTAAACATTTGATTTATATATAATAAATATAGTGCTTAGAGCCATTAATGTTGCACATATATATAATATTACTGTAAGTTTTGGTGCTTTTTTCATATCTGACGATTTCATAACATTCTCCTATCATATACTTCATTTATTTTATTTTCTATTATTTATCAGTATTAACTTTTTCCTTTTCGTCTTTTATAAATAATAATTTACCAGATTTTAATCCCCAAATTTCATCAAGGTATGAACATACTTTCTTTGAGTGAGTTACAATGATAACGCACTTGTTGTGTTTATGCGCTAATGACACTAGAATATCCATAATCTTTTCTTCAGTTTCATTATCAAGATTTCCAGTTGGCTCATCGGCAATTATTATATCTGGATTATGTGATAGCGCTCTAGCTATCCCAATTCTTTGTTGCTCTCCTCCTGATAAATTTAAAATTTTTCTATTTGCTTTATCAGAATCAATACCTACATCCTGTAGTAAATCATCTATGTATTTATCTTTGTTTTCCTGCTTAGAGTTGCTTATATTCATAGATAATAATATATTTTCTTTAGCCGTAGCATTTAATAGTAAATTATATCCTTGAAATATAACCCCTATATCATTTGCTCTATATAAATCTCTATCTATATTTTTTAAACTGCTATCATTGTATAAAACTTCTCCACTTTTACATGTATCAAGCCCTGATATTAATGATAATAAAGTACTTTTACCTGCTCCCGATTTTCCTATTATTCCATATACTTTTCCTTTTTCAAAATCTATATTTATATTATCAAAAACATCTCTCTTAGCACCTTCATATCTATAACTTACATCTTTTAAACTTAGTAAACTCATATTATTAATTCCTTTCTGTTAGTATTTTTCTTGGCTCATATCTATTTATATATAAAATCCCTATACCAGCAGATACTACTCCTAGTAATAATGCTATTAATGTAATACTTAAAATAGCTTCTCCACTTAAAAATACGTCTAATTTTTCTAAAGCTGGTGCTGTTGTACTTGGTCCCGCAAACCCAACAGTCATACTCATTGATTCAGCTTGCTTTTGAGCATCTATTTGTCCTTGTAAAAGCATATTTGAAACTGGTTGAGCGCATATGCTTCCAATGGTTAATCCTATGCTTAAAGAAATAAATATCATAGATAGTGTTTCAAAGATTAAACCTAGTGCAACTTTTCCTTTTTTCATTCCCATAGCTCTTAAAACACCTATCTCGTATTTTCTTTCACGAATAGCCAAAATAGAAATTAAAACTAATATACTACCCCCAAAACCTAAAACTAAAGTCATAAATATTTTCGAAATACTTTTTAATCCTTCTACAGGTTTAACAATACTATTGTAACTACTTGCGTCTACAGATAAATCAAATAAATCACTTAATCCCATTTCATGAGCTTCTTTATTAAACTCATCTACTAAATCTGGATCTTTTAAGTAATATTTTGCATCCATAGTAACTAAATCTTCTTCAGATTTTTCATCATATGCTTTTAAAGTATCATATGTTGTAATAATTTCATTGCTTCTATTTAACATGTGATGCTTAATTCCATAATTATTAGACTGTGCCCCATCATAATATATTCCTGATATAGTTAAATCTAGTGACTCTAAATTATCTGGATCTTGAGGATTTTTAATTTGCATCTTATCCCCAACCTTTAAGTTATTTAACTTTGCAAACTCTTTACTAACCATAGCTTCATTATTTTTTTGTGGCATTTTACCTTCTATGATTTTTCTTGTTCCATTTTTAAATTCCTTTTTACCATCATTACTAAGTCCTCCTAAAATATTTAAGTTTGGACTTTTTTTAAGATTTGATTTACCACCAATAGCTACAACATTACTCAAGTTCAAATCATCTGAACCTTCTGGTTGGTCTAACGCTTTAATCTTATCACTATATCCACTAAATCCTAAACTAAATATAGATTCTTTAACATATTCTGATTTAGAAAGCTTTTCTTTAATATCGTTAGATACTCCTTTATTTAAATCTTCAACTTTACCTTCGTTTATTTTTTCCTGTGTCTTCTCCATATTTGGCTGGATAAAAACTTCAGCTCCAAATCTATTTTTATAATCTTTTATTATCTCATTAGATGTTGTATTAATAAGAATAGATATTGCTGTACAAGAAAGTATGGCTGTCATTATAATTCCTAACAATATATTTCGCCCTTTATTCCTCGATAAGTTTTTTAATGCATTTTTAAAAATATACATACAAAATTCTCCTTTTCTTTAGGTTTACTATAAGCAAATTATAATAAATATATTGTTTACTCAATGTTAACCCTATCTATAAAATCTAAAAGCAAATGTTAATTCTTATATTCAGAAAAGGATAAATAAAAACAAGACCCTTTATTTATTTCACTATCCACTACTACTATTCCATTACATAAATCACACACATGTGATACTAAACTTAGCCCTATCCCATATCCATCTTTCTTTAAATCATTGATTCTATATTTATTGTTAAATATAGAATCTATAAAATTTTTTTCCATTCCAATTCCGTTATCTTCTACTTTAATTATTACGCTATTGTATTTATTCCTTACAGATACTCTTATTTTTTTATTCTCGCCATACTTTACTGCGTTATCAACCAAATTACTTACTGCTCTATATATCCATCTTTCTTTAGCCAAAATAGTTGTATTATTTTCTTCATCAAAATCAAACTCAATATTTTTATAATTTTTTTGATACATGTCACAAATGCTAGCACATATTAAAGAAACATCTACACTACCCATATCATCATCAGATTTTAAATCGCTTAAAGTTAATACATCATCTATACTGTCAGCAATATTATCTATCAATTTAATATATTCTTGATTGTTGTCTATTTCTAAATTAGTCCTTAATATAGCAATAGCATTTTTTTGCTCATGAGATAAATAAGAGTTTAATTTTTTATAGTCCTCTAAATTTTGTTTGAACTTTTCCTTTATATTTTCATAAGCTATTCCAAAAGTTTTACTTACTAAATATGGATTAAAATCATCATCAAGCTCATTTAAATTCTTCACAATATTTTCTATTTCTTTATCATGAATCTTATTTAATACTATCCACAATATTAAAGACGATAATATTAAAACAAAGAAAAATATTAAAACTATACTTAGTATGTCTTTAAATCCTAGCTTCAGATAAGCTCTTCCGATTTCAGCTACATCTACTAACTTACTTGTGCCTGTCATTTTATGACTTTCAAAGTTTTCATTGTACTCTTTTAAATTCGTATAACTACCTTCCTTTAATGCTCTATATATTAAATTTTCTTCGTTAGATACAGAAGTGCTAACAATAATAGCTTTCGCACCTTTTATATTTGTTTTAGTTTCTAGATTATTAAATGATCCTTTTATTTTATATAATCCAACGCCTATAACAAGTGATAGTATTAATGAATATATTATTATAACTAGTCCACTTTTAAAGTTTACTCTACGCATAAACAATAGCCCTTTCCTCTAACATTAACTAAAACTTCTTGCCCTTGTATATTTTTCAATTTATTTTTTAACCTTGATATATGTACTCTTAGTACTGATGAAAACGGGTCAAAGTTTTCGTCATATACATGCTCTACAATTTCCTCGCTAGAAACAACTGCAGGGTGTTTATAGCAGATGTACTCTAATATATCAAACTCTTTTATTGCAAGTATTACCTCTTTTTCATCTATATACACAGTACGATTTACTGGGTTAAGTTTTAAAGTTCCAATGTTTATAATTGGATTTGTTCTCCCATGGAATCTTCTTATTACTGCATGAATTCTGGCTCTAACTTCTAATAGTTGAAATGGTTTTGTTATATAGTCATCTGCTCCATTATCTAATCCTATCGCTAAGTCTGATACATTATCCCTTGCTGTTATTATTATTATTGGTGTGTCTATTGATTTTTTTCTAAGGTATTTTAGTACTTCTATCCCATCGGTATCCGGAAGGTTTAAATCTAGTAATATAACATCATATTCATTAATACTTGCTTTCTCTTCTCCTTCTTCTCCTGTGTTTGATATATCTACTTTAAAGTTCATATTTTCTAACCCTTTTTTCATTGATTTTGATAGTTCTATATTATCTTCTATAACTAGTAATCTCATTTTTAGCTCTCCTTATAAATCAATAAATTAAAATTTTATATCATTATACTTTATCATATATAATGTTTATTAAAAGTTAACTGTTTAATCACAAACTCTTATTTCTATTAATTAATATCCTCTATACATAGATTTATACACAATTTCATAGAAGGTATCATCTATATTCTAAACATAAAAAAAAATAAAAATTGAAAAAATATGATAATAAATATTTTTTTATTCGTTATATATGGTGTAAAAGCTTTTACAACTGGAGGTTAACATTAAATGAAGTGTAATGAAAATAACTATATAAAAAGGTTAAAAAAAAGAAAAGAGGATTCTTTAGAATTTATAGTAGATAAATATTTACCTTTAGTAAAGGGGGTAAGTTATAAGATACTTTCTCCTTTGCAAAATGATGGAATTATAGAAGAGTGTATTAATGATACTTTTCTTTCTGTATGGAATAATTCTAAAAAGTTCACTGGGGAAAACGAGGATTTTAAGAAATGGATATGTGCAATAGCTAAATTTAAAGCAATTGACTATTACAGGAAAGAGATAAAAAAATCAGAGGTTATATTCGATGATATAAGCCATGTAGAAAAAAATACAGTTGAAGATGAGTTAATTTCTACTGAAAATAGAGAAGAGTTAGTTAAAGCAATAAATAAATTAGATGATATTAGTAGGGATATATTTGTTATGAAATTTTTTCTAGGAATGAAATCAGAAGATATTGCTTTGGAGTTATCTATTACAAAAGCAAGTGTAGATAACCGGATATGCAGGGGTAGAAAGAAACTTAAAGAAAATTATAAGATTTCATAGGAGGTTAAATTAATATGAAAGATATATATGAACTATTAAATAATATAAATATAGATGAAAGTGAGTTTGTAGAGATGAATGTAAATGATATAGAGAAAACAAAAGTAAAAAAAAGACTAAAGAAATCCGCTAGAAAAAACAGCCATGTTAATGGGTTAAAAGTAGCCTCTGTAGCCATTTTAAGTGTAGGGTTATTGGGAACAACAAGCTTAGGCCAAAAAACATTTGCTAACATAAATGAATTTTTCTATGACATATCTACCCAATTAGGAATAAACAAAGGACTAGATGACTACAAAAAGGTTGTAGGAGAATCTATCACTAAAGATGGAGTTACAGTAAGCTTAAATGAGGTTGTAGTAGATAAAGACCAATTAATAGTTACTCAAACTATAAAATCTAAAGATAAAATAGAATATGGTTATGCTTCACCCAACACAAAAATATTTATAAATGGAAAAGAAATTAAATCTGATGCCGGAGGCTCAGCTCAACCTATAGATGATAATACAGTAGAGTTATTTATGTACTATAAGCTAGATACAAAGTTAACTGGTGATATAGATGTGAGAATGGAAATTTCAAGTATAGGCTTTATGAACGGTGAAAAAGAAGAAACTAAACAAGGCCCTTGGATGTTTGAATTCAAAACTAATGCAAAAATAGTTAAAGATACTAAAGAAGTAAAACTTGATGAAAGTTTTAAACTTGAAAATGGACAAACTATAAAGTTAGAAAAATACACAAGTAATGACTTAGCTAAAGAAATAAAATTCTCTAAAGATTTTAACGGTAATGATTACGATATGCTTCTTAAAGGTACAGATAATTTAGGTAACAATGTGGAGTTTAGACTAAATGATAATTATGAAGATAAAGGTACTTTTAAAATAGTTCCTTATGGAGATACTGGAGACCTTAATGAAAATGCAAAAGAGTTAAAGCTTACTGCATATGCATATAAAATTTCAGATGGAAATATAAATGGTAATTATAAAAAAGTAAGTGATGAATTTACTATAAACTTACCTAAATAATTAGTTTTAAAAATTATCCCCACAATTTAAAAATGTAGTTATTAAGTTTTCACACTTAATAACTACATTTTATTTAATAGAATTTTATTTTACATCTACTTATTTTCAGCTAATACTTGTTGATACGCATCAGTATCTGTGTAAATTTCATCCTTTATTGGATTAAGTTTATTTTTTCTTACCTTATTAAATTGGTAAATTGCTAAAGCTGCATTCACAGCTAAAGATATTAAACTTACCACAAAGAACGCTGTCTTGTTGTGTGTTGTAGGAACTGGTGCTATCCTATCAGCAAATTGAGGAACGGTCATAACAAACATAATCCAAAGGGCTAATGTTTGAGCACGATGTTGTAACCAAGCTCCTTTTTTTATAAAGAAAGTTGGTATTGTACATGAAAGTAATAAAGCTACTCCACAATAAATTGAGTGGTCTGATATACAGTTATAAGTATAAGCGAAATTCCATACATCATAAGCTATAACCCATGTCCATATCATATCTGGCCATATCATATCCTTTGTTTTATCTTTAGATATAAATATTCCATAACAACCACAAATAGTAACTATATTTAATAATCCAGCTATACCATTCATAATATTCCAAGGTCCAGATATAGTCCAAAGATTATCTACAACTCCACCATCAGTTAATCCATAAGTGAAAATTTGGAAATCTCTAATAGAAGCTTCAAATATATTTAATGCTAAAATAATCGCCGGAAGAGCCAATGCCCATTTTTTCTTCTGTAACGATGGAATATATCTAAGAGCCATAAACCAAACACACCCAGCAAGTGCCGAATAAGTTTTAACCCAGTTAAACCAAGTTCCTGTTCCATATTCATTGCCTGGCGCTGCTGTAGTTGGCCAAACAAAAATTGTTAAAAATGTAGGTACTATTATAAACAATAATATTCCCGTCCATTTTGTTGATCTTCCAAGTTCATTAAATGCCATCAATGCAAGTAATACAAATAGGAAAATTCCCCATCCTTCAAAGGTCATTTTTTCATATAAAATCCCCATAATGCACCCCTAATCTATTTTATTTTATTTTGCAAATACATCCTTAACTTTCTTTCCTATTATTCTACCTTTTCTTCTTATAACGTTTTTAACTACTGCTGGTTTTAAATCTTCATAAGCTACACCTTCTGCATCATATTTTCTTACTAATGATATAGCGTCAAACTTACATTTTGTAGTACATTGACCACAACCTACACACATATATTCATCTACAACAGTAGCTCCACAACCTAAACATCTTTTTGTTTCTTTTTTCATTTGTTCTTCTGTAAAAGTAAGACGCATATCTTTGAAAGATTCTTTTGCATCTACGCCAGATTTATGATTTGGTCTTTGTCTTGGCATATTATCATATCCTTCTAATTGTAAGCTTTTCTTATCAAATTCATGATAATCTCTTCTATCACGTCCATTTACTAAACTTTGTCCTGGCTGAACAAAACGGTGAATTGATATAGCTCCTTGTTTACCTGCTGCTATTGCATCTATTGCAAATCTAGGGCCAGTGTATGAATCTCCTCCAGCAAATATATCAGGTTCATTTGTTTGATAAGTAAATCCATCAGCTTTTATTGTATTATTAGGATTTAACTCTGCTTTACTTCCTTTAAGTAAATCACCCCAGTCAATACTTTGACCTACTGAAATTAGAACATAATCAGCATCTACTACTTTTAAATTATCTTCATCAAATACTGGAGAGAATCTTCCGTTTTCGTCAAATACAGAAATACATTTCTTAAATTCAACCCCTACTACTTTTCCATCTTCTACAATTATTCTATTAGGACCCCAAGAGTTATTTATTACTATATCCTCTTCTAAAGCTTCTTCTATTTCTTCTTCCAAAGCAGGCATTTGTTCACGATTTTCTAAGCAGAACATATCTACACTATCTGCACCTACTCTTGTTGCATTTCTTGCAACGTCTATCGCAACATTTCCTCCACCTATAACAACTACTTTTCCATTTAGTTTTACATCTTCACCTAAGTTAACATCACGTACAAATTCTACCCCTGGTATAACACCTTCTGCATCTTCACCTTCTATATTTAATCTTCTACCAGCTTGTGCCCCGATTGCTAAATAGAAAGCTTTATATCCATCTTTTCTTAATTCATCTAAAGTAACATCCTTACCTACTTCTATACCTGTTTTAAATTCTACACCCATTTGTCTCAGTATTTCTATTTCAGCATTAACTACTTCTTTTTCCAATCTGAAAGAAGGAATTCCTAAAGTTAACATACCACCAAGAGCTTTTTGTTTTTCAAATACTGTTACCTTGTATCCATCTATTGATAAGTAATATGCACATGAAAGTCCAGCAGGTCCTCCACCTATTATTGCAATCTTCTTACCATAATTGTGTCTTTTTTTAGGAACGAATCTATGCTCTTCTTTTAAATCTTGTTCAGCTACAAACTTTTTAATCTCGTCTATAGCTATTGGCGAATCTATATCTCCTCTTGTACATGCTGATTCACACTTTCTAGGACATATACGACCACATATAGCTGGGAATGGATTTTCTTGTTTTATAAGTTCTAAAGCTTCTTTGTATCTTCCTTGTGAAGCAAGTTTAATATATCCTTGAACAGCTATATGAGCTGGGCATGCAGTCTTACATGGACTTGTTCCACTTTCTACTACATCTTCTCTATTAATTCTATAATCTTCATTCCATCTATCTGGTCCCCAATTAGTATTTCTTGGAGTTTCTTTTCTTTCTATTTTATCTACAATAGGCTTGCTAGAGCATAATTTTTGACCAAGTTTTAGAGCATTAGTTGGACAGTTAACTACACACTCTCCACAAGCAACACACTTATCTTTATCTACTTTAGATACATAGTTAGAACGTACCATATCAGTATTTGCAAACATATTTCCACCCTTAAGTGCTAAACAAGAACATCCACAGCAATTGCATATTGCATGAGTTTTTCCTGATCCATCTAAGTTTGGTATTTGGTGCATTAACCCATTTTCTTCAGCTCTTTTTATTATTTCAAAAGCCTCTTCTCTAGTTATTTGTTTACCTCTACCTGTTCTTATGTAGTATTCAGCTGCATGGCCTAATTGAATACACATATCTTCTTTTAGATGTCCGCATCCTTCTCCCATACTTTCTCTTGCTGTACGACATGAACAGTCTGATACAGAGAATTTATCACTCTCATTTAAATATTTTGATATTTCCTCATATGAAGCTCTTCTTGTTTCTCCATCTATTGCAGTTTCTATTGGAATAACACGCATAAGCCCTACGCCTGGAGGAAAACTTCCTGTAGATCTTGGTCCATTTTCCACACCATAATCATGAAATGCTTTAGGAATTTGCGGATATTTTTTAGCCTGTGCCTTATTATTAACCATCATTTCCATAATTCCTGGTACCCAAGTTTCATACCAGAAAGTATCTACACCATCTATTTCATTAACGAAAACTACCCCTATTTCTGATAATTCTAATAGTAACTCTGTACACTTCTCAACACTCTTACCACATAAAGGTGCGACTTTCTCAGCTGTTGTTTTCTTTCTAATCTCCATACAAAGTAAAACTTCTGCCATTTCATCTGTTACAACTGGCTCTAAAATTCTATAACGTGCATCATTTTCACCAAAGTACCCTCTAGACCCTGGTTTCTTTCCACTAACTTGGTTTGCAAATTGAAGAACCTTTTCTTTAACTGCCATCTTAATCCCCCTAAAAATTATAATTTTTATATTTTTTAATTATTCCAAGCCTTTACTTCTTCTCTTATCCAATTAGCCCATTCATCGATACCTTCCCCAGTTTTAGCTGATATCTCTATAACTTTTGCATTTGGATTTCTTTTTTTAATATATTCTTTAACTAAATCTAAATCAAAATCAAAGTACTCTATAGCATCAATTTTATTTATTAAAACCACATCCACTACTGAAAATATTAATGGATATTTTAAAGGTTTATCATGTCCCTCTGGTACGCTAAGTATCATAGCATTTTTAGAAGAACCAGTATCAAATTCTGCTGGACACACTAAATTCCCCACATTTTCTAATATTACAAATTCAACATCATCTGTTCCAAGCTCTACTAAACCTTGCTTAGTCATATCTGCATCTAAATGACACATTCCACCTGTATGTAACTGTATTACCTTTGCCCCTGTTTTTGAAACAGTATCAGCATCAACATCTGAATCTATATCAGCTTCCATAACCCCTATTTTCATCTCATCTTTTAAAGCTTCAATAGTTCTTAAAACTGTTGTAGTCTTCCCTGAACCAGGAGAAGACATTAAATTTAATAAAAAAGTGTTATCTTTCTTTAAGTCAGATCTAAGTAAATCTGCTTGTTCATCATTGTTCTTAAAAACACTTTCCTTTATCTCGATAACTTTATACTTTTCCATAAACTTACCCCCTAATATTTATTGATATTGTTAAAAGTATTTAGTATATTTACAATCAACCATTTTACTTTGATTAATCTTATATTATCATTTGTTAACTTTCTAACACTCCATACAGAATTAATTTCACCGAATCACATTCTGTAATTAAAATATATCATCTTTACCATATTTTGTAAATGTATACATGTCGTTTTCATTTGATTTCTTTCACAACTTTTCATTATATATTTACTTTTTTTATGCTATACTAAATAATTATATAATTTACTGTATTCACATTGCAGTGCTATAGAAAGGTATTTGTCATGAAAAAATTAACTAATAGACAAAAACAAGCTATTGCAACCAAACTTAGAATTACACAAGTAGCAACTGAACTTTTTAAATTAAATGGATTTGATAGTGTAAAAATTCAAGATATCTGCCAAGCTGCAGAAATTTCAATAGGAGCTTTTTATCATCATTTTAAATCAAAAGCAGAAATAATCAACACGGCTTATGAGCAAGTTGATATTTTAGTATTAGATAGACTTGAAACAAAAGATTTAGATTCAAATCTTGATAAATTATTATTTTTATTAGGTGAAGGTGCTATTGTCATGGAAGAACTTGGTTGGGTATTTGTAAGTGAAATATATAAAAATTTACTTTCAATAGAATCAAAGTATTCTACTAAACCTGACCGTTATATAGCATTAGAAGTTAGATCTATTATAGAAGATTCGCTAAAAAGTGGTGAGTTAAATAGCTCAATTTCTTCATTTGATTTGACTATGATAATTATGAGAATATCTAGAGGTACCATATTTGACTGGTGTCTTCATGAAGGAAGTTATGATCTTAAATCTAGAATGGAATTTGAATTAAACTTGCTTCTTTCTAATTTTAAAACTAAAAAATTAGATTAAAAATAACTAAAAAGGACTGTGAGTTTTACCTCACAGTCCTAAAAATTTATAATCATTTTCTTTTTTAATTATTTCGTCGGTGAAAATACACTATCTTTTTTTTCAGATATAAATTCATCATTAAAGAAATTACTATTATTTCCTAACTCCGATTCTACTGTTTTCAATCCTTTACTTTCTATTAATGTCTTTTTGTCAGAAAATAAATTTGTACCTAATCCCAGCTTATCACCACTAATTTTGATATCCATACTAGCTAAAATAGTTGGGAACATATCAAATGGAGCAAACTCTCTATTTTTTGAGTTTTTTGTTTGTACTGGGGAATTTAATATTAAATTAAATATATTTCTTTTATACGATGGATCAAAATCTTTAAAGAAGTTTTTATCCATACTTAGATGGTCTCCCGTTAATACAATAGTCGTATTTTCATAAAATGGTTGTTGTTGAATCCATCTTACAAATTCAACTGTCTCTTTTGTTGAATAAGAAATGACATTCGCATATTGAGAGTCATGTTTCTTTTCTGCATTAGGTGATAAATATCCATCAGGAAAATGAGTATCAGCAGTTTCCATAGTGAAGTTAAATGGTTTACCTTCTTTAGATAATCGAGTTAATTCATCTTTAGCAAAATCATATAATTTATCATCTTCAAATCCCCACCAAACAGCGTAATCTTGTGGGATAAGTTTTTTCTTTTTAGCAGCTTTGTAATCAAATATATTGAAGTTACCATGAGTCTTAAAATAAGTTGTTAGTCCTCCAAAATCAGCATCAGCTCCGAACATTATTGTCTGATTATAACCTTGTGATTCTAACATATCACCTATAGATATAGCTCCAGGTAAAAAACTACCAGAAGTTCCATATGAATTTCCGTCCATAGGTATTTTTAAAGGAATTCCCATTCCCATATTTATCATAGATGCTACAGACCAAGATGAACCATACGTTTGATAAGGCCCTCCTAATTTATCATTATTTGAGAAAGATACTCCTTCTTTTGATAACTCATATAATTCAGGCATTAAATTAACATCCATATTACCACCTAAATCTTTAGATAAATATGAATTTTCCACAGACTCTAAATAAATATGAATTAAATTTCTTTTTTTATTAGGAAATGATATTTTAGTTTTGTTAGGGTCAACATAATTATCTGCTATGAATGTTGAATTAGATAAATATGCACTAAAAACTTCTTTTAAGCGCAGTTTTCCAAATCCATAACTTACGCCTCCTATTAAAACTACAAATGATAATGCAATAGATACTAATTTTAAATATCTTTGAGACAGTACCTTAATTTTCACATGATTTTTAACTACAAATATATCATAGTTAAAGTTTAAAATTATTAAAAATATAGTAGTTAATGTTACAGTTTTAAATATTGGATTACTTAAAATCTCTTGAGACATACCAGAAGCTGTTCCTTTAAGTGGAGATTTTAAATTGAAAAGAAATTGCTCTGGAGTAATTTCACCAAAGAAATCTACAAACCATCTTGAGAAAAATACAAATGTTACTCCAATTACAAAAAATACAACAGATATTATACTAACAACTAATACTTTTTTACTCATTTTATTAGTAATTTTTGAAAAGCTAACATTTGAGTTCAATACTCCTTTTCCAAAAATAAAGCAAAATCCTAAAAATAGTGTGAATGCCATATATTTATATGGAAATGCAGTTGTAGTATATAAAACCCCTTCTAATATCTGAGGTTGATTAAATACGTATTTTACTAAATTTAATGATATTATATTAAATAATATAATAAAAAATAATAATTTTTTTATAATAGCCAAAGGTTTTTTATTATTTTCAAATAAAAAATAATCAACTAAAGATAGCAAAATACCTGGAATTAAATAACTTATTATTTGCATAAGTTCCCTCCTAATAAATATTTCATTCTGTTAACTTAATTATTTGGTTAACTAAATAGGTAAGTTAATAGAACGTTAAAATTAATTTGAATCATTTACCCGCTTCTTTATATTACCATATTTTACCTTTATTTTTTGTAGAATGTTGTTATTTTTGTTTATTTTTTAGGTTATTTTAGCTAATTTACGATGTTTTTTTCTTATGTAATACTTTTTAATTGAAATATTTTCAAATGGGGAAGTTTATGCTCTAATTTTATTATTTTCCTCCAAAAAACCAGAAAAAAGAGCTTTTCATGTTTTTACACCAAAGTGCACAACCATCCAAGCTCTTTCCATAATTATATTTTTTTAATATTTATTTATCCTTCAACAGCTTCCAAAGCATTGTTCTGTTTCTCACTTATACGCAATACGATATTGTCTGGGTCAACTTGTAATTCAATTTTGTCACTCTGTAGTTCAGGAATTTCTCCAACAGTTATAACATTACCTGCCTTCATTCCATCAACGTCAATAGTTATAGTATCAATCATATATTTAGGTAAAGATGTATATGGAATTTCAAGCTGCATTTTCTCCACTACCCCTTGGATTTTCGCATCATTGACAACAATAATATGAATTACACTGTTTACTTTTTCATTTGCACTTAATGCTTGAAAACTGATATTTAAAATTTCATCGTTCACTCTATTCAGTGATTTTTCCTTGATTTGTACCGGCATTGTTTGTCCTTCAATATTCATCACCACTTTACTACCTTCACGATTTAGGCGAATCAATCTGCGTGCAACAGCTTCTTCTAGCTGAATAGATATTGGATCTTGCAAAGATTTCCCGAATACACTTCCAGGAACTAACCCGAGTCGTCTCATTTTTTTTGCCTTTACATTAAAATTACGTTTCTGAACATTAATAGTTTCCATTTTGTTTCCTCCTAATTATTTTGTAATATATGCCTAATTGCAACGCAGTACGTTGCAATGAAACAATCGATAGAAGTTAAATTATTTAAACTAGACTGTCAAAACTACTTCAAAGTAAAAGTCTTAATTTTTTTGACCATATAAAAAAAAAGACTCTTCATACAACACAATAAGCGCGATACTAAAAGCCCTTCTCTAAAGACGGTTCTTTTTTATTTACAATTTTAATTATAGTATATAGCAGTTACGACCCAAAATCAAGGCAACCATTTTCCTAATCATATATACTTTTCTTGAAATTACATATAAATTCCCTTGTAATAAAAAAAGTATTGATTAAAAAATCAATACTTTTCTCATAAATTTCAATAGTTAGACTAATCATACTTATATTCAAATTATTTTGCCAACCACATTTTAATTTTTACTTTTACTTTTATTTTTATTTGTAAATTTAGCTTTACTTTTATTACCATTATTTCTGCTAGGTCTTTTTCTGCCTCTATTGTTCTTATTTGCTGATACAGTTATATCCTCTGCACTAGATGCAAAGCTGTGATTTTCTACAACTTCAATCTTTTTGTTTATAAGTTTTTCTATAGCCTTATAAAGATCTCTTTCTTCCATTGCACAAAATGCTGTTGCTCTACCACTTCTTCCCGCTCTTCCTGTTCTTCCGATTCTATGAACATAAGTCTCTGCAACTTCTGGTAAATCATAATTTATTACATATGGTAGATCGTCAATATCAATTCCTCTTGCAGCTATATCAGTTGCTACCAGTACTCTAATCTTACCTTCTTTAAAATCATTTAATGCTAGCTGTCTTGCATTTTGTGACTTATTTCCATGTATTGCAGCAGCACTTATTGATGATGATATTAACTGTTGTGTTATTTTATTTGCTCCATGTTTTGTTCTTGAAAATACAAGTACAGATTCTTTTGGGTTACTTTTTAATAACTCTATAAGTAAATTTGTCTTTTGCTTTTTACTTACAAAGTAAATATTTTGGTCAACCATCTCAGTTGTTGATGAAACTGGTGCAACCTCTACTCTAACTGGATTTTTAAATATTGAATCTGCTAATTTTGATATTTCCTTTGGCATAGTAGCTGAGAAGAATATATTTTGTCTAACCTTTGGAAGATAGCTCATTATTCTTTTTACATCATGTATCATACCCATATCTAACATGCTGTCAGCTTCATCTAAAACAAAGTGTTTAACATCATTTAATTTTAAGAATTTTTGATTATATAAATCAAGCATTCTACCTGGAGTTGCTATTAATATATCTACCCCTTGCTTTAATGCTTTAGTTTGAGGATTTTGAGATACACCTCCAAATATAACTAAACTTTTTATATTTGTATGTCTTGCATAAGCTGCAAAGTTTTCTTCTATTTGTATTGCTAATTCTCTTGTAGGTGCTAGTATTACCGCTTTTATAGTTCTTTTACCTTTTAGTGATTTTTTATCATTATATATTTGTTGTATTATAGGTATTGCAAAAGATGCTGTTTTTCCAGTACCTGTCTGTGCACATCCTAATAAATCTCTACCTTCTAATAATGGTGTTATTGACTTTGATTGTATTGGTGTTGGTTTTAAATATCCTTCTTCCTTTAGTGCTTTTTGTATTGGTTTAATTATGTCTAAATCTGTAAATAGCATTTATATCTCCTTTTTGTTTCCTTTTATATTAATCTAAATTGTTTACAAAATAAAATAAACACTTCCTATGCCATTTAATATCTAAACATAAAAAGTGCTTATCTTTTCTATTATACATCATATCTTTTAAAATAACGATATATATATTTACCATTTGCTACTTAATTTTTAATTATTTTAGTTTATTTTCTAAATTTTTTCTTCTATTATCTAATGGATTTAAGTTTATATGATGAACTCTTTCTTCTTCACTAGGTTTCATTATTACATCTTGCATATATACCTTACCACTTGGAATATGTGCTATTACACTAGGTTGTTTATGACCTTTTGAATATATCCATGTATACTTCTTATTTACTACTCTATCTAAATCTTTAACTGATACTAATGCCTTTGCTTGTGGCTTTCCATATCTATCTTTTAGTATTATAGCTACTGTTTCATCGTCTATATTCTCATATTCATTTTTTTCTCTTCGATTAACAATCTCTAAATTAGATTTTCTATTATCTAGTGTATCTCCATTTATATGTCTAATTGGAGCTGATGATTGAGTATCTAATATTACTGATTGGATATTTCTTTTAGTGCTCTTAACTTTTTTATTTTCTTTAGTTGTAGTTATATTTTGAACTAAGTAACTATTAAAGTCTTTATGCCATTCAGCAAACCAAACTCCCATAGCTTGTACCTTTTCTAAATCTTCTGTATCTATTTTAGCTATAAGCTCAGAACCATTCTTTTTAAGTATTGTTATGTTAGTAACTGAACCTTGACTCTCATAATTATTTTTTGTTGTTTTGTAATTATTTAT
Organism: Paraclostridium sp. MRS3W1; assembly: GCF_032465715.1. Taxonomy (NCBI): domain Bacteria; kingdom Bacillati; phylum Bacillota; class Clostridia; order Peptostreptococcales; family Peptostreptococcaceae; genus Paraclostridium; species Paraclostridium sp. MRS3W1. Next base: position 49,933 of record NZ_JAWDJM010000167.1, read on the forward strand.
GATAATCACCTCTATCTTTAAATTAGTGTTATTTAAGTTTAACAGAATTTATTGATAAAAGCTAATAAGTTTTATTATTACCCCTTTAGTTGCTCCAAAACTTTTTTACGTTCAAAACATAGTATATTGATATAACTAAGTTTCATGGATTATTCATAATTTTTAGCAAGTACAATTTCCTTAAACGTAAAAAATATATTGATTAAATAATCAATATATTTTTTACGTATTTAAATGGTAGATTATTATTTTTAATCATAATAAATTTATTAATAATCATTATTAACTATCCTTTTATATCCACTATACGTAGCTAAAAAGTAGATACCATATATAATTAATATTGCACTTATTGAAATAATATTATTGCTTATCATATCATAGTTTCCAAATACTTTGATAAAATTATTTGCTACTTTCATACCAAATATATTGTGAACCAATGCAAGTCCAATAGGAAGTATAAAATATAGTAAAACCTGTAAAAATATTGATTTATTTATCATTTCCGTGCTTACGCCAAGTCTTCTAAGTGTCTTATATCTTTCCATACTCTCAGTAGCACCAGCTAGTTGGCTAAGGGCTAGCACTGCTGCACTAGATATTAAGAATACTATTCCTATATAAAGTCCTACAAACAAGAATATATTTGAAGTTGCCATACTACTTTCAAAACATGATATCTTAGTAATAGCAAGTATTTTATGTGAATTCTCTTTTCCATATGTATCGTATATTACTTTATCAATATTCTTTGATACCATTTTTTCTTTATCTAATTTATTTCCTTTATAGTTAAGACTTAGATTTTTTTCATAAATATTCATATCTTTTACTTGATTATCATTAACTATTAAAGTTGTCTGATTCATACTCATCGGAAGTGTTTTGATTGATTCAAATTCATATGATTTATTTACTTTAAGTGTGTTGTTATTTATTTTAATATCACCATTGTTTTCTATAAAATCTTTCACTGCTTCTTCCATCGATGCCATATCAGTAAGTAGTGTAACTTCACCTTCTCTTAAGTCTAAACCTTTTTTATTTTGCATTTTCATAATCTTATTGTAATCAGATATTTTAATTATAGGTACATTAAAATCACCCGTATCATCTATTTGTTTTTTCAAAAACTGGTTATTGGTATTTTTAAACATCTCCTTGAAAGGAATCTCACTGTTATATAAATTATACTTTACAATCTCACTCCCATAATCACCTAAGTTTATTCCATGATCCTTTAAGTATTGATCAATTTCGATATTATCTTTTTCCCCTTTAACTTCTATACTCATCCATAGATCAAATGGTGTTTGAAATTCTACTGTATTTTCAAAAGAATTTTTCATACCTATTCCAGTTGACATCATACCTATTGCTACAAATAACATTAAGCATATTATACTTATAGATATATAATGAGTATTTATTTTACTATTAAACTGTCTTAGTGTGAAAGTGTTTAGATTTTTTAAATAATAATTTTTACTACTTTGGATAACTTTTATTAAAAATCCTGCCAATGCTCTAAAAAATAGCACCGTACCTATAATTCCTAAACATATAGACTTTTTAAACTCTGGTGCATTTAAGTTAACTAATGGATTTTCTAGTATAAGTTTATACGCATATCCTAAGCAAATTATAGAAAAAATAAATAGTATTGCCGATATAGATAAATTTGTTTTTTTAAGCTTTTGATTAGCTTTTGAACCATTTATCAAATCAATCAAATTATATCTTGATACCACTATAAAATTTAATACCATAACTACCATAAATATTATTCCAAAATAAAATATTGTTTTTAAGCAAGCTTCTTTAGAGAATATAAATTGGTATTTAATCATATTAGTTTTAAATAGTTTTGCAGTTATTCCTGCTAATCCTTGTGATAAAAATACTCCTACAAAAATCCCTACTAATAATGACAATATTCCTATTATAATAGTTTCAGTAAATAAAATTATAGATATCTTTTTTTTACTAATTCCTAAGGTCATATATATACCAAATTCTTTATTTCGCTTCTTTATCATAAAACTATTTGCATATATTACTAAAAATCCTAAAATAAAAGATACAAATCCTGAAACTACAGATATTATTTGTGAAATTAGATCTACATAATGCTTTTTACTTTCTGATAAATCCATCATTATAGTCTGAGAATCTAATGAGTTAAATACGTAAAATACACAAACTCCTAATGCTAGTGTAAGAAAGTATATACTATAGGCTCTCATACTTCTTTTTACATTTCTTGAAGATAATTTAAATAACACTGTCACAGTCACCTCCAAGAAGTGTAACTACTTCTAAAATTCTTTTGAAAAATTCTTTTCTACTATCGTTTCCTCTTATAAGCTCATTAAAAATTTTTCCGTCTTTTATAAATAATATTCTTTTACAATAACTCGCTGTAAAAGCATCATGAGTAACCATCATTATTGTAGAATTTAAAGTTTCATTTAAATTTGATATACTTTCAAGTAATATTCTTGAGGACTTAGAATCCAGAGCTCCTGTTGGTTCATCTGCTAGTATTAATGATGGATTAGTAATTATCGCCCTTGCCGATGCTACTCTTTGTTTTTGTCCTCCTGATATTTCATAAGGAAATTTATTTAGTATATCTGATATATTTAACTTATTTGCAACTTGCTTTACTTGTATATCTATATCTTTTCCTTTGACTCCTATAACTGATAACGCTAAGGATATATTTTCATATACAGATAATGTGTCTAATAAATTAAAATCTTGAAATATAAATCCTAGATTCTCTCTTCTAAACTTCTCTATATTTTTTCTAGATAAAGTAGTTATATCCTTACCATCTATCTTTATAGACCCTGTTGTTACTTTATCTATTGTTGCTATACAGTTTAATAAAGTAGTTTTTCCACTTCCGCTTGGCCCCATTATTCCTACAAACTCACCTTTATCAACTTCAAATGATATATTATTTATTGCTTTTGTTAGATTTTTCTTATTTCCATAGTATTTTTCTATGTTTTTAACTTCTAGTATTGTGTTCATATATTCCTCCCCCTAAAATGTATAATCTATTACCTATTAATAAACTAAATTTTCTTATGTAGTTTTAAGCTTCTATTGCTAGATAATGGATTTGCTTTATAACTATAGATTATAGTATTTAGAGTATTTATTTAATAACTTAACCTTACATAAAACTTACACCAATGTAAGTTTTATACAAAATTAATTATTGATTATTTTCATCATATTATTTTCTGGGAAGGTAATTTTAACTACTGTGTATTCATTTATTTTTGAATCTATGCATATACCTAGAGACATTTTATCTGCTAGTTTTTTAGAAATGTATAACCCCATTCCAGTTGATTTTTTAAGCTTTCTTCCATTTAATCCTGTGAATCCTTTTTCAAATACTTTCCTTAAATCTTTTTCATCTATTCCTATGCCATTATCTTTAATAAATAACTCTGTGCTGTTGCTATGTTCTTCAATATAAATTTTTATTTTCCCATTTGATTTATCTAGTTTCTTATTTGTAGATTTGTTTCCAATGTATTTTACTGAGTTTATTATGATTTGATTTAAGATAAATTCCACCCATTTGTTATCACAATGCACATTCTTATTAAAATCTTGTATATCTATTGATATATTTTTATCTCTTATAGCTTTTTTATTTCTTTTTATTGTATTATTTACACACTGCCTTAAGCTTATTTCTTTTACTATATAATCTTTTTCTAGTTCATTACTTTTAGAGTAATATAAAACTTGTTCTATATAATTTTCTATCTTTTCAATTTCTTCTAGTATGCTTAATGTATGTTCATTTTTATTATTTTCTATTATTAGTTTACTAGATGCTATAGGCGTTTTAATTTCGTGCACCCACATATCTATATATTCTTTGTATTCTTCTTGTATAAATATATATTTATTTACCTCTTCATGCATTTCCTTATCTGTAACACTGATCACATCATATAATAATTGTCCTTCAATAAATTCTGGCCTATTTATTACAACCGGTAACAGGTATTTTTTATCTAAATCATTTAATATATTTTTAGTCTCATTATAATATCTTGATTTTCTATTGTAATCATGGATTATTTCAATTGCATTTAGTACCACCCATAGAGTTATTATAAATTTTATAGTTATATCTTCTACTTGTAATAACCCTAATATATATACTACAAAAATTAAAAATGACAATCTAAGCACTATGTAAAATTGTTTATCTTTTATATATTCTTTTATATTCATACGTTACGGCATTATATAGCCTATTCCCCTTTTTGTCTGTATATAGTCATTACACCCTACTATCTCTAGTCTTTTTCTAAGTCTATTTATATTTACGGTTAGGGTATTATCATCTATAAATAAATCTAAATCCCATAAATAATCCATCAAATCTCCTCTTGATACTATTTTGCCTTTATTTTTCATTAAACAATTTAATATTCTAAATTCATTCTTTGTCAGTTCTAATTCTTTATCATCAAAACAAATACTATTTTTACTCAAATCTAATTCTAAATTTTTATATGTAAGTATTTCTACAGGTGTATTTTTATAAGTTCTTCTTAATATTGAATTTATATGAGCTAAAAGTATTTGTGTGTTATATGGCTTTGTTATAAAATCATCAGCTCCTAAGTTCATACTCATAAGCTCGTCCATTTCTGTATCTCTGCTTGTTACTACTATTATTGGTACATCCGATTTTTTTCTTATTTCTCTACATATATAATATCCATCACATATTGGTAGGTTTATATCTAGTAATATTAAATGAGGTTTTTCATTTAGTGTATTTTCTACTATGTTTTCAAATTCCTCCATTATTACTACTTCGTAGTTATAATTAACTAAGAAATTTTTTAGCTCAATTCTTATTTTTTCGTCGTCTTCTATTAAAATAATTTTTTCCATTAAAAATTCCCCTTTCCTATTATTATTATATCAATTATTAACCTAGCATATCATATCATTAATAATCGGTATAATTAAGAATAATTTTAAATAAAAAAGGTATTGGCTATATAGCCAATACCTTTTTTATTTACTTATAATTGTATATGTATTCATAGAATTTAATGGTACTGTATTTAAATATGTCTCTCCTGTCTTATTAAAGAAAACTGCATATGTTATACCATTATTACTTCCATCTCTTACACCTTGAACTTGTATAACTCCTTTATCTGGAACACGTATTTTAACTGGCTTATGTCTAATTGAAAAAGGAGCTCCTTGTGCTACTCCATCAATAAACACTTGAACATAGTCATTATCTTCTACTTGTGAAAAGTTCCATATCGATATTTCTAAGTTTCCAACCCCTCCTGCAATTTCTAATGTTGCATTCTTAGGTTCAAGTTTTAAATCTTTTTTACTTAGTAAATCACCTTCAACTACATTTTCAATAGCCCCTGAAGTTAAGTTATCTCTAAATGCCTCCTTTGGAGTATGGGAAAACATAACATAAAATATAAAAATTACTAAAAACAGTCCTCCTACAACTTTTCTAAACTTTTTCATAGAAGGGTTTATATAATCATTTTTCTCTTCCTCATCTTCAAACCTTTTATACGAACTTTCATCAATATCCTCTTGTGCACCTTCAGAGTTTTTATTTTCTTTATATAAATTTATGTCAGATTGATTTTCTAACTCAATTTTATTATTCTCTTTAAATCTTTTCATAATATCCTCCGTTAACTAAGTTCTTCATTATAGTTTTGCATTTTTTCCTCGCTCTCTAGCATAGTTTCTGAAAGAGGCTTTTTCTTATAATACATCGATATGAATACTCTCCAAAGTATTAATGAAATTACAAAAGATACTATTCCAAAAATTTTTCTACCTGGAGTTAATTCCATGTAACTCCAGTTTAATATTTCAGCTCCTATACCAATAAACATATTCGATATTGTAAGATACTTAAGGGCTTCAAATAATGATGGGAAAATACTATAAATCCTCCTTAAAGCTCTAAATCTTAATGATATATACATAAGCATTGTAATTGCTATAAGTAAAGTTATATATTCTCCATAAACTGTAAACCCAGTACTTATTATTTTATAAGCATCTATAATAGTCATAATCGGAAATAATATAGATATAAGTACAAGTAAAGGCATACATAATATACCATATGCTAGTGTTATAATATTGCTTATTATATTTGATATAAATTTCATACTATCACCTCTTTATCTATAAATTAACCTTTGATACATCACACGCTTCAATAGTGATAAGATGCTCTTTAGTTAGGTTATCAATTTTTTCAAGTCTAACAGCTTGGTTTCTTACTGCTTTTTCAAATATATTTCTAACATATCTACCGTTTCCAAAGTCAGATACCTTACATGCTTCTTCAAATATATCTTTAATTTTCAATTTAGATTCTTCAGTAAGTACATACCCTTTTCCTTTAAATAATTTGTCTGCAATAATTGATAAATCACTAACTGAGTAATCTTTAAATTCTATAATATTTGCAAATCTAGACTTTAATCCTGGGTTAGTATCTAAGAACTTATCCATGTCATCACTGTATCCTGCTAATATCACTAATAAGTTATCTCTATTATCATCCATTCCTTTTACTAACGTGTCTATAGCTTCTTTCCCAAATCCACTACCACTTCCGGCATCTTGAGCTAGTGCATAAGCTTCATCTATGAATAATATTCCTCCAAGAGCTGACTCTAATTTTTCTTTAGTTTTTATAGCAGTTTGACCAACATATCCTGCAACCAATCCACTTCTATCTGTCTCTATAAACGTCTGACTACTTAACACACCAATATTATGTAAAACTTCACCAACAATTCTAGCCATAGTAGTTTTACCCGTTCCTGGATTCCCTTTAAATATCATATGAAGTGTTTGTGAATCATCTACAGGTAAACCTAAAGTTTTTCTTTGCTCTCTTATTTTTAATTGTGCTTGTAAACTTTTTATAAATTCTTTAACTTCTTCAAGTCCTACAACCTCATTCAATTTTGAGTCTAAATCAAATGTTTCTTTCGATTTATCATACACATCAAAATCTTCTTCAGCTAATAATATTACAGAATTTTCATCGATCACATCCATGTCTGCTATCCTTGTTGATTGATTTCTGATTGTCCTTTCAATAATATTTCTTACCATTCTTCCGTTACCAGAATTCTGTCCACTCTTTTGTTTTTCTTTTCTTATCGCTAATTCAAGTTCGTCTTCTGAATTTCCAGCTAATATAAATCCTTTATTATGTATCATTTTTTTACCTATTTCAATTAATTCATCTATTTCATAATCCTTAAAGTTAACGCTCATCGGGAATCTAGATCTAAGACCTGAGTTAGTATTTAAGAAATCTTTCATCTCTTTATCGTAACCAGCAAGTATTACAACTATATCTTCTCTAAAATCTTCTATCAGCTTTACTAAAGTATCAACAGCTTCTTTACCTAAAGGATCATTTTCAGATGACATTAATGCATATGCCTCATCTATAAATAAAACACCTCCTAATGCTGACTTAAATACTTCTGTTGTTTTTTTACTAGTCTCTCCTGCATATTGACCTACTAAAGAGTTTCTATCTACTTCTATAACTTGCCCAGACTTTAATATTCCCATTTTACTCATAAGGTTCCCTATAAGTCTTGCAACTGTAGTTTTACCTGTTCCTGGATTTCCAGTAAATATCATATTAAGAGATTGAGATGATTCTACACTTACTCCAAGCTGCTTTCTTTTTTCTTTTGCAATCAGTTGCTTTTCTAAATCTCTAACAAATTGTTTTACATCTTCTAATCCAACAATATTATTTAACTCTTCTTCAATTTTAAATTCTTCTTTTTTATCTAATCCAAAATCACTTTCTGTTAGATTATTTATTTCTTCATTACTTATATCATTTTCGTCTAGTTTAGCTAATCTATTAGATTGATTAGTTATAGCCTGTTCTATTATATTTCTAGCTAATCTTCCGTTACCACTATCATTTTTACCTTTTATTTGCTTACCTTCAAACAGTTCTAATAAACTCTCATCTAAATTTTCATCTATTATATATCCATTTGACTTTGCAATAACCCTTGATATATCTAATAATTCCCTTGGTGAATAATCTTCAAATTCAATATTATAGTTAAATCTAGATTTAAGACCACTATTTGTTTTTAAGAAATCTTCCATTTCTTCACTATATCCAGCTAATATAACAACTAAATTATCTCTATTATCCTCAACAGCTTTTACAATTGTATCTACTGCCTCTATTCCAAAAATATCATTTTCATCTCTAGCAATAGCATAAGCTTCATCTATAAATAAAACTCCTCCCATAGCTGAGTTTACCTTACTCATTGTTTTTTGAGCTGTTTCTCCAACATATTGACCTACTAAATCATTTCTAGAAACTTCAACTAAATGACCACTTGATAAATATCCAAATGCTTTTAGGTATTTAGCCATTATCCTAGCCATTGTAGTTTTACCCGTTCCTGGATTTCCAGTAAATATCATATGTAAAGATAATTTAGCTTCTTTCGAACCTTTACTTTTTCTTAAATTTTGAACTTTTATATTATCATCTAATTTCTTTATAAATTCTTTTACAGTTGATAATCCTATTATATTCTCAAGTTCTTTATTTAAATCTTCGATACTGTCATTATCATTGTTTTTAATTACAGAATATAAATTTATTGATTCTACTTCATTGGCTATTGTTAAAGAATTATTCTCTTCTTTTATCTTATATATATAATCGGTACTTATTTTTCCTGTTAACTCTAATTCAACTATCGGAGTGTATATGTAGTTTTTAATATATTCTTCTAAGCCATGTGCTCCTATGCTTTTGTCAAAGTTATTTAGTACGTGATTTAAAACCATTTCATCAAATTCTATATTTATTTGAAGATTGTTATTTATTTTTGTTTGATAATCATTTAATATAAATTTGCATATTAATGATAAACTTTCCTCATTAAGATTTATTGTATTTATTATGTCATTTACTTTTTTCATAAAATTATTAGAAAATACACTTCTTATATCTTCTTCTGTCTTTTCAGTTATAAATACTAAGTATTTTCCATTAACTAATATTTCATCCGTAGTATTTAAGGCAAGATTCCCCTTACCTGTAACATCTACCATTTGACCTAATTGTTCTATGTATCTTCTATTTAATTTAAGTTTTTCATCTACAACAAGTTGTTTAAGTAAATCTAAAGCACTTTGATGGCACTTTTCAAAGTTATCAAATACAATAATTTGCTCACTACTATATAAAGCATTATATAAATCCGATAAAAACAAATTATCTGAATCGCTTTCAAGTTTGTACTTAGCTAAATCTATAGAATGTATTCCACTTTTTTTAATGAGTTTATTTTCTTTTAAAAATCTACCTATTGCCTTAACTGATAAATGTCTTCCTGAACCAGTTGGACCTGTTATAAATATTGTATTTTTAACACCATCTTCTTTTCCATATGCAAACGGTCTTTTAAAAGCAATTATTAATTTAGATATATAATCATTTTGGCCAAGAACATACTCTGAAAGTGTGCTCTCAATTGAATTAAAGATTGTATCTAACTCTTGTTTTTTTGTAATAGTATTTGATTTTACACTATTGCTAGTTGCTGTTTGATTAATTAAAGGCTTAGTGGGTTTACTTGGTATACTTTGAGCTGAATCAAAATTAGTAATATTTGATGTGCTAGATTTAGCCTTATTACTTATTTTGTTTTTCATATTAATATTTGTTTTTTCTAATGTTCTTTTATTTTTCTTGAAATGATCTTTATCTATTATTCCAACCTCTTTTATATGATCTATAACTTGAATTTCAGGAAATAAAATTCTTAATAGTTTAGATTTAGGCATGTTTGAATTTCCCCCTCAATTTTATTGTTTTAAAGTTTCCTAATATATTTTACCATAAGTTTCCATATTAAATGGTATTTTATCATTTATATTAATTTTATAATATTTAAATAAGCAATTCGAATGAATCTAATCAATCTTATTCTTTAGCTCTCTTTATATATGATTTACATTATATGTCTTATATTTTTAAGATTTATTCAAATATATATAGCTGCTTGTATTACCTGTAAATGTACATCTTATATCTTTAAATATAAATAATAGTAAAACTTAATACAGAATCAAGTTTCTTCAGGCTATACATAAAAAAAGATATTAACTAAATAGTCAATATCTTTGATTGCTATACAGATTGTTAAGCTCTTTAAGTTCTTCAACGCTCAAAGTTTTTATTGTAGTGATATGCAATGTCACAGCTATACCAACTAGAACTAAAAACATTTTAATGCAAATTGATTTCATAAGTAATATAGAAATACTTAGTGTTAACCATAGAAAAATTATTGATCCAATTTTTGTAGTTTTAGGAATAGCCTTATAATTCATTTAACAATATATATAACTACCAGAAAACTACTCCTTATTATTTATAATATTATTCTAATTTTTAGATTTGTCTATATCAAAACGGTCCGCATTCATTACTTTATTCCAAGCACATACAAAATCCTTTAGAAATTTCCCCTGAGAACCTTCACTTGCATACACCTCTGCAATAGCACGAAGTTGAGAATTAGATCCAAAAACAAGATCAACTCGTGTTCCTTCCCACTTTAACTTTCCTGTTTCCCTGTCACGTCCCTCAAATACCTTTTCATCAGAAGAAGTAGGTGTCCAAACTGTATCCATATCTAAAAGATTTACAAAGAAATCATTTGTAAGAGCCTCTGGTCTATTTGTAAAAACACCATACTTAGACTTTCCATAATTTGTATTCAATACACGCATACCACCTATTAAAACTGTCATCTCAGGAGCAGTCAAAGTTAAAAGTTGCGCACGGTCAATTAATAATTCTTCCTCACGCACTGAATAATCTGATTTTAAATAATTCCTAAATCCATCTGCTTTTGGCTCAAGCACAGAAAATGATTCAACATCAGTTTGTTCCTGTGATGCATCTGTACGTCCCGGAATAAAAGGAACTCTAACTTTATATCCAGCATTCTTTGCTGCCTTTTCAATACCTACACATCCTCCAAGAACAATCATATCTGCTAAAGATACCTGCTTATTTTTTAACTGTAAAGAATTAAAATCTTCCTTTATTTCTTCAAGAATCTGTAAAACATAATCTAATTGCTGTGGTTCATTAACTTCCCAATTTTTTTGTGGCTCTAGGCGAATCCTAGCTCCATTTGCACCACCACGTTTATCAGAACCTCTAAATGTTGATGCAGATGACCAAGCTGTATAAACAAGCTCTGATATTGATAATTTAGAATCTAAAATATTCTTTTTAAGATATTTTATATCACCTTCATTAATTAATTCATAATCGACTTCTGGTACAGGATCTTGCCATATAAACTTCTCACAAGGAACCTCTGGACCAAGATATCGTGAAATAGGGCCCATATCACGATGTGTTAATTTAAACCAAGCACGCGCGAAATCATCAGTAAATTTTTTAGGATTTTCTGAATAGTTTATTACAATTTTTTTATATATAGGATCGTAGATAAGACCTAAGTCAGCTGTTGTCATCATAGGAGGATGCTTCTTTGATGGGTCATGTGCATCTATAATCATATCCTCTTCAGCTACATCTTTAGCTATCCACTGATACGCTCCTGCGGGACTTTTAACTAACTCATATTTGTATCTTAACAATACTTTAAAATAACCCATATCCCATTTTGTTGGATTTGGTTTCCATGCACCTTCAATTCCACTACTGATTGTATCAGGCCCTTTACCACTTTTATAGCTGTTTTTCCAACCAAGTCCCTGCTGTTCGATACTAGCAGCTTCAGGTGGCGGACCAACATATGTTGCAGGAGCTGCGCCGTGACACTTACCAAATGTATGACCACCAGCTATAAGCGCTACAGTTTCTTCATCATTCATAGCCATACGGGTGAATGTTTCTCTAATATCTTTTGCAGCTCCAACTGGATCAGGTTTTCCCTCAGGTCCTTCTGGGTTTACATAAATTAATCCCATCTGAGTTGCAGCAAGTGGATTTTCAAGTTTACCACTAATAGGATTTTTATTATCTCCAAGCAATTTAGCCTGTGAACCCCAGTAAGTATCTTGTGGTTCCCAAACATCCACACGTCCTCCCCCAAATCCAATAGTCTTAAGCCCCATTGATTCAAAAGCACAATTTCCTGCTAATATCATAAGATCTGCCCATGAAATTTTATCACCATACTTCTGTTTGATTGGCCAAATTAATCGACGAGCTTTATCTAAATTAATATTATCAGGCCAACTATTTAATGGTGGAAATCTTTGTGATCCATCACCACCTCCACCTCTTCCATCACCTACTCTGTAAGTTCCTGCACTATGCCATGCCATACGAATAAATAGTGGTCCATAGTTACCAAAATCTGCTGGCCACCAATCCTTTGAATCTGTCATTAAATTATATAAATCTTTTTTTAATTCATAAAAATCAAGCTTACAGAATTCTTTAGCATAGTCGAACTTAGGCCCCATTGGGTTACTAAGGCTTGAATTTTGATGAAGAATATCTAGGTTCAGCTGACTAGGCAACCAATTTTTATTTGAGTTTCCATCTCCTGATACAGCGTTACTTACTCTACCTGTAAATGGACATCTTATTTCTCTCATGTGGTGATTCCCCCCTTTAAGTACTACATGTTTCATTACATATTATGTAAATAGGCTTTTAATTATAACTTTTTTAAATACACATAATATGATCATATTTATTAAATCCCCATCAAGTTGTTGCCACTGTTTTGCATACAAAAAAGATATTGACAGTTTAGTCAATATCTTTTCGTGAATTTCAATGGTGGAGACTATTCTCAGTAACTAACTCCACTATTAATTTTATATTTTTCTTATTTAGTATAAATCTTCACCGTTTGAAGCAATAACTTTCTTATACCAGTCAAAGCTTTTCTTTTTAGTTCTTCTTAAACTTCCATTACCTCTATTATCTCTATCTACATATATAAATCCATAACGCTTTTCCATTTCACCTGTTCCAGCACTTACTAAGTCAATAGGCCCCCACGTCGTGTAACCTAGTAAATCTACTCCATCTATAGAAACTGCATCATGCATCGCTTTTATATGTTCTCTTAAATAATCAATTCTGTAATCATCTTCTACATAACCATTTTCATCAACTATATCTTTAGCACCCAATCCATTTTCTACAATAAATAGTGGCTTTTCATATCTATCATATACATGATTTAATGTAATTCTCAAACCTAATGGATCAATCGGCCATCCCCATTGGCTATATGTAAGGTATGGATTTTTAGCAGATTTAAATATATTTCCTTCAGCTACATCATCTGTATTTTCATCAGTTCTAACACAACGGCTGTTGTAGTATGAAAATGAAATAAAATCTACTGTATGTTTTTTCAATAGTTCTATGTCTCCTGGCTCCATTTTTGGTGTAATGCCTTTTTGTTCCATATATTTTAATGCATAATTAGGATATTTTCCTCTAGCTTGTACATCTACAAAGAAATAATTTTCTCTATCTAATTTAGTTGCTTCCCATACATCATTAGGATTGCAACTATACGGATATACACTTCCAGCTGCAAACATGCACCCAACTAAATTATTTGGATCAACTTCATGTGCTATTTTAGTTGCAATTGCACTAGCTACAAGTTCATGATGAGCTGCCTGATATTTTATCTTTTCAACATCTTCGCCTTCTTCAAAACAAATCCCAGCACCCATAAATGGAGCATGTAAAATCATATTTATTTCATTAAACGTTAGCCAATACTTAACTAAACCTTTATATCTTCTAAAAATAACATTACATAGTTTTTCATAAAAATCTATCATTTTACGATTACGCCATGCCCCATACTTTTCAATTAAATGCATTGGACAATCAAAATGTGTAATCGTAACTAATGGCTCTATTTTATACTTCTTACATTCTTTAAATATATTTTCATAAAATTGAAGTCCTTTTTCATTTGGTGTTTCTTCATCACCTTTTGGAAAAATCCTACTCCATGCAATACTCATTCTATATACTTTAAATCCCATTTCACTAAATAACTTTATATCTTCTTTATAATTATGATACATATCAATACCAGTTTGAGCAGGATAATAATGCTTATCATCAAAATCAAACATTTTTAATTTTCCCGTAATTACTGCTGTTCTATCTTCTCCTGTTGGACATACATCTACATTTGCTAATCCTCTTCCATCTTCATTGTATCCACCTTCACATTGATTAGCTGCAGTAGCTCCTCCCCATAAAAAATCTTTTTTAAAACTCATAGTTAAGCCTCCTAAAATATAACTGTAATCAGATTATCCTCTAATTCAATATTTTTACTTTCTGTTTGTACTACATCTAAAAATTGAGATGAATTTGTAACAACAATTGGAGTTACAACACTGTATCCAGCTTCTTTTATTACATCAATATCAAATTTCAATATCGTTTGACCTTTTGTAATTCTATCACCTTGCTTTATACATGCCTCAAAACCTCTTCCTTCTAACTGAACAGTATTTAATCCAATATGAATAAGAACTTCAACACCTTCATCTGAAAGAATTCCTATAGCATGTAAACTAGGGAATAAAGTCGTAACTACTCCATCTACTGGTGCAACTACTTTTCCATCACTAGGTATTATTGCTACTCCTTGACCTAGTACCCCAGATGAAAATGCTGCATCCTCTATATCATTTAAATTTAATACTTCACCTTTTATAGGACTTACTACTATTTCTTTTTCTAATTTAGTAGACTTAACTTCTTTTGTTTCTTCTTTAACCTTATTTTCTACTTCTTTAACTTCTTCCTTATCTTTATATAAAACCATAGTTAATACAAAAGCTACCACCATTGATATAGCCATACCAGAAAGAGCTACTATTAAGTTACCCATTCCACCGTTTGGTTCAATCATTGCTGGAAGTTCAAATATTCCCATTCCTCCAGTTATAAACTTTCTAAGATTGAAGAATCCATAGAAAGCTCCACCAATACCACTAGCTATACAACTTATTATAAATGGTTTCTTTAAAGGTAATAACATTCCGTAAATTGCTGGCTCTGTAACTCCAAATATCCCAGATATAAAGTTTGGTATTGCCATCTCTTTTAACTTTTTATCTTTAGTTTTAATAAATATAGCTAATACAACTGCAGAAGTTGCAAATGTACAAGCAAAGAATGGCATCATAACATTGTCGTATCCTAAAGTCATAACATTATTTATATATACAGGAATGAATCCCCAGTGTAACCCAAAAATAACAAGAATTTGCCAAGAAAATCCTACTATAGCACCTGCTAATAATGGACTGAAATCTCTTATTGAAAGTACAGCTTCTGAAATAAGTGTAGATCCAAACGTTGCTATAGGGCCTATAACTATAAGTGCAACAGGTAGTGTTACTAATAAAGTAAGCATCGGTACAAAGAAGAACTTAACTAAGTCTGGAACAAACTTATTAAATAACTTCTCACATTTAGATGCAAAATACACTACAAATATAATAGGTACAACTGTGCCTGTATAATCCATTGATATTATTGGTAATCCAAAGAAATCAATATATACTGGTGATGCAAACATCGTTCCTTTAAATAAAGTGTACATTGCATCTGCACCTGCTGATATACTACTTCCTTGTATTGCTGGGTAACACATTGCAGCTCCTAGAGCTAATCCTAGCATAGGTTTTAACCCAAATTTCTTAGCTGAAGTGTATCCTAAAAATAAAGGAAGGAATGTAAATAGTGCATCTCCAGCTGCATTTATTACCATATATCCACCAGACGTAGCACTATATAATCCTAATGCTACAAATAAAGCATTTAACCCTTTTAACATACCACAGGCTGCCATTATCCCTAACACTGGTTGGAAAATACCTGATATTATATCTATCCCTTTATCTAGAATACTTCCTGATTTTTTAGTTTCTGAAGATGTATTTAAATTGTCTAAATCAATTATCTCAACTACATCCTTATAAACTGCCTCAACATGATTACCTATAACTACTTGATATTGTCCTCCACTTTTCATAACAGTAACAATATCTCCCATATTTTTTAGTACATCATCATTAGCTATACTTTCATCTTTTAACTTAAAACGTAACCTTGTAATACAGTGTGTTAATCCATTAATATTTTCTTTTCCACCAACATTTTTTATTATGTCTTGTGCTAATTGTTTGTATTTTCCCATTTTTTTGCCTCCATATTTTTTTAAAATCTGAAGGTTTGGCCAACTCAATGTTACCATCCAACCATAGGTATAATTTTTTATAATACTGAGAAATTACTCAGATTTCATATTTGAGTCTTTAACTACTTTAGCCACATGAATAGTTAAATATATAAGCTCATCATCTGTTAACATATAGTTATACTTTTTATTAATAAAGTTTTTAATCTTAACTACACATTCAAACTCTTTACTATATTTAGACTTAATAATGCTTAATAGCTCTTTATCTGTTTCTCCTTCATGTGAACTATTTGAAAGTAACCTTTGTGCAAAAAACTTTAGATGCATTATAAACCTATAATAAAACACTGATTCTTCATGAAACTCTATACCAAAATGGTATCTAACTATATTAAGTACTTCTTGCATTAACTTTGTAATATCAGATGCCAAGGTATTTCCTTCACTTAACTGTGCATTTACTATATGAAAAGCTATAAATCCAGCTTCATCATCAGGTAATCTTACACCCGTCTTACTTTCAATAAGATCTAATGCTTTCATTCCAATCTCAAACTCTTCTTTATAAAATCTTTTAGTTTCCCAAAGTATTGCATTCTTTACATTTACGCCTTCTTTCATTCTTTGAATTGCAGAATAAGTATGATCACTTAATGATATATAAATACTTTCATTTAACTTCCTACTTAACTTTATTTGTGCATACTCTATAATTTCACTTGATAGTTTCATGTGTTCCATAGGAATATTATTAAGTAATTCTTGTAACTTAGTTGATATTTCTTTATTTGAAATTCTAAATACTTTGTTTACTTTAGTTTCATCTATTGAATCACCTTTTGATTTTTGATAACCAATGCCTTTACCCATGACAATAATTTCCTCATCATTGTCATCTGATGTAATTACAACATTGTTGTTTAATATTTTATTAATTATCATGATTAGCCTCCTTTTAAGTATAAAAAAAGCTTATTCATAATAATGGGCAGACTCCTTCCTAGGATACTACTATTATTAATGAATAAGCTTAGCTTGTACTTAAACAATTACTACCTAATTCCAATTACTATGATAGAACATACCATCTTTTTTGTCAACGTTTTCTTTGTATAACTTTCTTATTACTCTTCTATTATATACGCGTCAACAATCTCGCCATAATAAGCCGTATGGAAATCATTATTTGCTCCATGATAAGAACTGCCTACATCTTGAGGATAAAAAGCTTTCTTATTTTCTTCTGTAATAGCATTTTTATCCTGTTCTTGTTTATAAATAACTCTACACTCAAGAGTAAGAGGAAATTCCTTTATCCCTGGAACAGAAATATTATTAGACTCTTCTAAAGTCAAATTAAGCTCACTAATCTTATCAACATTACGACCAGATTTTGTACCACACACACCTAATATCTTTTTATCAAATTCGCCTACTGGTACGTTTATCGTAAATTGTGGATTTTTATCAAGTTGTTCTTTTGTGAAACGATTCTCTCTTACAAAAGCCGTAAATATAGGCTTATTCCACTCGATCCCTAAAGTTCCCCATGATATAGTCATAGTATTAACTTTATCTTCTGCTTTAGTAGTCAAAAGAACTCCAGCTTTAACACCCTTCATAATTTTACCTGCATAGTCAAATACTTCTATTTCTTTTTTCATAATTTCCTCCTCGTAAAAATATTATATTTTAATACTAGATTAGTATACGCTCATTAACAAGTACGAACTTTTTAGTAAGTTACTACAAAGTTCATTGATTCTATAACTAAACTGATAGATTCTTTTATTAAATTTTTTGAATCTATACATAACTTCTCCTATCCTAAAAACTATCTTTTATCTTTACGATTTCAAAAACTTGTTTTTTTAATATAACATATGCCATTATACATATAATACAGCATATAAAAAAAGCTAAATCAATAGATATATCTGCACAAACACCAATTACAGGACTTATCATCGCTGATATAACACTACTAATCATTGAATATATTGATAAAATCGTTGCTCTATCTTCTGTTGTTATTGATTTATTTTCTATATCTACTACCATAGGACTTACCAATGAAATACATAAAGATATTAATAAAGTTGAGAGTATACTTAAGATTATATTTGAAGTAAAAGCTAACATTATACAACTCAATCCTATAGCTAAGTACATAATCTTAATTGATTTTAACTTTCCATACTTTTTACTCAATTTATAAGATTTTGAAGCACTAAGCTTTATTATTTGATTAAGTGCTAATAGTATCCCAAAGTATTTAATATCAATTCCGGATTTTATATACTGAGACTGATTTAAAAATACCGTAATACTTTGTACTACTAAACTTATTAATGAAAATGATATTACTATATAAATAATTTGTTTATTTTTAATTGCTACTTTAAAATTGCATACTATATTGTTATTTTTACTGTTTGGCTTAGATGTATCAGAAATAAATAAAGTTGCTATAGCTGCTATTCCATAAGTAATAATAGTTAAAAACACCGCAAAATCCATAGATATATTGATAATTCTATATGATGATATGCACGCAACTAAAAATCCAATAGTAGAAAAACTATTATATAATCCAAATATTTTTTCACTATTTTCATTTTTATCCAATGAAGTATACAAAAATGCAGTGTCACAGCCTGATAATCCAGCTATAGAAATAGACAAGAATACTCTTTCTAATAAAAACATTATGAAAGTATATGAGTTAAAGAAAATAATTTTAGATATAAAAAATATAAAATTAGAAATCACTAAGGTTTTTTTATATCCAAATTTATCTGCGAACCATCCCCAAGGCACCTCTAATAACATTGTTAATATCCAAGATATTGATTCTATTATAAATATTTCAGATAAACTCATTCCCCTAGATTCTCTATATAAAGTAGCTACAGGTCCATAAAATACCAATCCTTGAAGAAACACTATAAAAAACATAATATAAATATTTTTATTTCTCACCAATTTATACACCTCATTTTAAGCATAATTAAATAAACCTCCTAACAGGTTTTTTAAAATTTATTTTTGAGATTTTTTAAATTGGTTTATTCATATTACATTTCCTCCTATATATTAATATACGTAAATGTTAGCATACTACAATTAAGATAACAATATTCACACAACTCATTCTAAGTTATATTTATATATACTAATATAAATATAAAGAAAATAAATATTGAGTATTACTCTAAATATGTATATTATTAAATACATGATTCATATTGTCGTATTATAAAAAATCTTATATACAAATAATAATATACTATCATTTTATATATTGAGAATAATACTAATAAAAAGGAGTGCCTTATGATTTTAAAAATAATATTTATTGGAATACTACTATTGATAGTTTTTATTATAATCTCTCTAATAGTATTTAATAAAGATGTACAAAAAAAGATGCAAAATAGAGAGAATATAGAGTATATAAAATTCTCTTCTAAAACTATTTTTAATAAAGATATTGATAGTAGTATATTTTCACAAAATAAATTCACTATGGTAAATATCTGGGGAACATATTGTTCATCATGTGTAAAGGAATTACCTGATTTACAAGAAATCTATGATGAATTTAAAAGTTATAATGTAGGTGTTTTAGGAATAGTATCAGATTTAAAAATGGACAGCTATAAGAAAAAAGACTTAAAAAAAGCTATAACTATTATAGAAGAAAATAATATTAAGTATCCTAATATTTTTGCTGATAGTACATTTGTAGAATATGCTACAGGTAAATTATTTGTAATACCAACAACTGTGTTTGTTGATAGTAAAGGAAATGTAATAGGAGAAATTATAGAGTCAGTATGCTCTAAAGAAGAATATATAGATATAATAAAAAATATATTGGCTAATAATGCTGATTTTAAAGTTAAATATAATAATCTTAGTTGTTCTATTGATGGAAAATGTGAAATAAAAAGATAGTTGTTTTCATAAAAAAACTCATATTCAAATGAATATGAGTTTTTGTGGATTTCAATGGTGGAGACGAATCGTAGGAATAATACCCACGATTCATTCTATTTTCACTATAGATTTATAAATACTATTCTTATCTAATTTTTCTAACCTTGACTTTGCTATTTTACAGTATTCTTCTTCTTTTTCAAATCCAATAAAATCTCTACCTTCTTTTCTCGCTGCAACTGCTGTTGTTCCGCCTCCCATACAACCATCAAAAATGATACTATTTTCACCATCTTTATTTATTTCATCTGTATATGTAAGTATCAACCATCTAAACAACGACTCTGGTTTCGATGTTGGATGTTTTCCTTCTAACTTTTTATTTGATGTCGATGAATTTTCATAATAGTGCAATTCTGGATGTTGACGTACTTCAGACTTATCAATATATTTTCCATTTTGATTATTGAATATAACGTTACTTCCTTTCCTATTCCACACAAAAAATTCATACGGCTGTATGGCCATTTTATCCATATTAGTAACATTAGGATTACTCTTTCTCCACACACCTACTCTAGGTTCTCCTTTTAGTTCTCCTAAATTTTTTTTTATTAATTCATCAACCGCTCCTAACTGTTGCCAAGATGACCAAACTATTATACTTGCCGAATCTTTTAAAATTCTACAACAGTGGTAAATATAATTTTCCAAGTCAAAATCATCATCCCAGGATAACTTATTAGGATCTTCCCAAGATGAACTATTACCTTTTTTATTATAGTTTTTTATTCCCTTTAAATTTGATTCCTTATTTAATAAATATGGTATATCCGTTAATACCATATCTACGCTTTTATCTTTTAGTTCTTCTATTTTTCTTCTATAGTCACAGTTATATATTTTATTACTATCTAGACCTATATTCACTATAACTATCTCCTTACTTTATAATATATAGTATTATATATTATAAAAATTAATGCTATATTCATATATTGTGGGTAATATGTAATTTATCTATTTTCCGAGCATATAGTCATTAATTTTAGTAACATCGTTGAATTTATATGTTGTAGAGTATTTGCATTTATTTGATTTGCAATTTGTTTATGCAAATATTCTCCAAAATTTTTAGGATTAAATGGTACTTTAGTTCCTTTAAATAAGAAATCTCTATCAAAATCAAATCTATGTGGATATTTTTTATCACTCCATATACTATTATTTTTTTCATCAAAATAATATCCTCTAGTAACCCTAACACCTGTAATTTCAGAAATATTACCTATAAATTTAGATTTATCTTTTATTCTCGGAGTTTTAATCCTATTATTCTCATCTGATTGGAATACCTTAATAAATATAATAAAATCATTTTTTCTTATATCTTTTATCATATCTGCCCCTCTACGTTTACGCTTATCAGTTTCAGCAAATCCCCAGATACCTTTTTCTAGAGCTACCTCATAATTTTTGCTACCTCTTGTTGATATGTATATAATCCATACAAATGGATCAATTCTTTTTATCGCTCTCTTTTTAACTGTATTTACTGTATCTAATACTATTTTCTTTGAATCATTACAAAACCACTCTATAAAATCTGACTCTATTATTTTAATCTGCGGAACATCAAATGCACTATTTTCTATAAATGTTAATAAAAAACCACCATTTTGTATCAACAATTCAATATCATGTCCATGTTTTTTAAAATTTGTTGTTTCCCACTCTATCTCACAAGGAACGACTTCACCAGTATCTAACTCATTTCTTAAAATATCTGGGTATGCACCAAAACTCGGATTTCTATCTGCCTTTAATATTTTCCTTCCATCAGGTAATTTATAACTACTACATCTATCTTCCCAATATTTTATTAATATATTTTCATTAAGCCATTTCGTCAAAATATCACCTCATTATTATAATTCAATAATATTT
>NZ_JAWDJM010000168.1:0-48376 GCF_032465715.1 Paraclostridium sp. MRS3W1
CATTTAAAACACCCCTTTTTATTAGTATAATATATATATTCCCTTAAGTTCAATATATAAACTAATTTAATAAAAATAATCATTATCATTTTTGAAAATAAGTTTTACCAATATTAAAATTTTACTTTTTATGATATTTATGTAATTATATTATTAAATTAAACAAATTAGAAAATTATATTTTTAGAATTAATAATTGGTAACAATTAAAAAATAGTTGTCAGGAGATAAGTTATGGAAGTGACATTCATGCATAAAAATAGAGAAATAAAATTTAATATAATTTATAGAAAAAGGAAAACAATGAGTCTAGAAATTAAAAGAGATGGGATTATTAATGTAATTGCGCCTAATGGTTTGGACAAAACCTTTATAGTTGATAAAGTAAAAAATAAATCTGATTGGATAATAAAAAAATTAGAGGAAATTGAAGTTCTAAATAATAATCGATATATAAGAAGTTATAAAAGTGGAGATATATTTTTATATTTAGGTAATGAGTACATATTAGAAGTTTTGGTAGATAAAAGCACAATTGGAACTAGTGTTAGTTTAGAAAATAATAAATTAATAGTTAGAGCCAACTCCAATAATAAAGATGTTATACAACGTGCTTTAAAAAATTGGTATACTGATGAAACATTAGGTATTGTTAAAGAAAGAATAAACTATTATAAGCTCTTTTTTGAAGATACAGTAACCTCTATAAAAATTAAAGATCAGAAGTCAAGGTGGGCTAGTTGTACTTATAAAAATGAAATATTATTCAATTTAAGATGTTCTATGATGCCTATACAAATAATTGATTACATAGTTGTACATGAAATGTGCCATATGGAGCATAGAAACCATTCTAAGGACTTTTATTTAGCTGTGGAAAGAATTTTACCGGATTATAAGGAAAGAGTTAAATGGCTAAAAAATAATGGAGTACGAATGAATTTTTAGAAAATTCTATAAAAATAGTTGACAAAGTATAATAAAGTGTATAATATGTAAAATATAAATAAAATTAAAGGCGAAGAAAAGGAAAGTAACTTTAAGAATACTTTTACAGAGAGCTTTTGTTGGTGAGAAAAAGCAAAGGATATTAAAGTGAAAATGGCCTTGGAGCTGTGTACCGAGATCTTTATGATTTAGGCTACAACGGGTTCACCCGTTACAGTGATAGAGTATAACCAAAATTTTGGCGTACTTGATGAGGTTTGTATTGCGAAATACAAATAAATTAGGATGGTAACACGAATTCAACTCTCGTTCCTAAGATTAAGTTCTTAGGCTCGGGAGTTTTTTTATTCCCAAAATTGAGGTTATGTTAAAACAATAAAAAATGAAGGGAGATTAAACAATGAAAAAAGAAGTAAAAAGAGGTAATCCATTAGCTTTATTACCATTAGGAGTATTTTTAGTATTGTTTGTAGGAAGTGGAATTATAACTGGGGATTTTTATAAGATGCCAGCATTAGTAGCTTTCTTAATAGCAGGAGGTATAGCTTTATTATTTAATAAAAAAGAAAATTTAGAAACTAAGATGAATGTATTTTGTAAAGGTGCAGGAGATACAAATATTATATTAATGGTTATTATATTTTTATTAGCCGGAGCTTTTTCAAGTGTAGCAAAGGCTATGGGTGGGGTTGACTCAACTGTAAATTTAAGTTTGTCAATATTACCATCAAATCTTTTAGTAGCAGGATTATTTATTATAGGATGCTTTATATCAATATCTATGGGAACATCAGTTGGGACTATAGCTGCATTAGCACCGATTGCTCTAGGCGTAGCTCAAAAAACTGGTATTCCAGTTCCGTTAGTAATAGGGGCAGTTGTTGGAGGTGCTATGTTTGGAGATAATCTATCGATGATATCAGACACAACAATAGCAGCAGTAAGAACACAGGGGTGTGAGTTAAAAGATAAATTTAAAATGAACTTTTTAATAGTATTACCAGCAGCTATTGCAACAGCTATAATTTTAACAGTGGTAACACTTGGATATGGGAATGTAGCAACTCAATCTTATGAGTATGATATTATAAAAGTTTTACCTTATATATTAGTTTTAACAGGAGCTTTAATAGGTGTAAATGTATTTGTTTTACTGGGAAGTGGAATATTATTTGCAGGAGCTGTAGGAATACTTTCTAATTCATTTGGTATTTTAGGGTTTATAGGTGCTATATCAGAAGGCTTAGGTGGAATGTATGAACTTAGTTTATTAGTAATTGTAGTTGGAGGAGTTGTATCATTAATTAAGTTTAATGGGGGAATTGATTATATACTACATTTCATAACTAGCAAAATAAAAAGTAAGAAAGGTGCAGAGTTTGGAATAGCAGCATTAGTAAGTGTTATAGACTTATGTACTGCTAATAACACAATAGCAATTGTAACAGCAGGACCTCTAGCAAAAGATATAGCTGAAAAATATGATATTGATCCAAGAAAAACAGCTAGTATATTAGATATATTTTCATCATGCTGGCAAGGTGTAATACCTTATGGAGCTCAGCTATTAACGGCAGCAGGTATAGCTGGAATATCACCAGTTGAAATAATAAAATATCTTTATTATCCAGGATTAATGTTTATTTGTGGAATAGCAGCAATTACTTTTTCACAAGTTGTAGTGAAAAAAAGTAGCTTAAAAGAAAATATATAAATTAGAATAAAACTATAAAAATAAGTTAGCACATAAAATTACTTATATTGTGCTAACTTATTTTTAATTTTCATTATAAAACTATATTTTAGTTAATATAATGGTATCATTTTTAAAATTAATATTATAATCAGCAAATATAACTAAAGTTTCATGAAGTCCGACACTTGAAATAACACCCATTCCTTGTAAAAATGAAATATTAGCCATACCAGAAATCATAGGGGCGAATCCTATAGAACCCATAAATGCTGAATCAGCACTTTTATTTCTTAAGCTGTATTTACATCTATTTCTATCAGAATCTTTAATATTTACGTTATCAAGAACTCTCAATCCTTTTACAATTCTTTTATCAGTTACAGTAATTTTATTTTCTCTATTTTTTAAAGCTAAATCTAATTCAACTTTTGTATCTGCTATATGCATAAAAAATTTCCTTTCTAAAATGTAAAATTATACTAACATTATAGCATGAATGTATATACAAACTAATAAGGAAATTAAAAAAATAAAAAAAATTAAAAGTTATTGAAAATCATTATCAAGAGTGGTATTATTTAAATATGTGATAATTATTTTCAAATGAAATAATAAAACAAGTGAAAAAAGATATTAAAAAGGGGATGGTTTTGTGAATGTAAATAAACTTTCGATAGGAAGTAGTGGAATCGTAGATTATATATTTGGTGAAAATGATTTTACTAAAAGACTGTTAGCTTTAGGATGTATAGAAGGTACTAAAATTACTGTGAAAAAAGTAGCTCCATTAGGAGATCCAATTATAGTAAATTTTAGGGGATTTGATATAGCTTTAAGAAAAAGAGAAGCTGAATATATAAAAATAAAATAGCATTACAGGGGGATTTAATTATGATTAATGTAGCATTGGTTGGTAATCCTAATGTGGGGAAAACTACTGTATTTAATTCAATAACTGGTCTTAGTCAAAAAGTTGGGAATTGGCCGGGAGTTACGATAGAAAAAAGAGAAGGTCATTTTGGAAAAAATATAAATATTGTAGATTTGCCAGGAATTTATGCAATGGATACTTTTTCTAATGAAGAAAAAATATCTAAAAACTACTTAGATGAAGAAAATGTTGATGTAATAGTAAATGTAGTTGATGCAGCTAATTTATCAAGAAACTTATACTTAACAACGCAGCTTATGAAATACAATAAGCCTATAGTAATAATTTTAAATATGGTAGATATGGCAAATTCGAAGGGCATAAAAATTGATCATGAAAAGCTTGAAAAAGAACTTGGAGTAAAGATAGTTCCTATGATAGCAAAGAAAAAAGTTAATGGTGATATTCTTGAAAAAGTCATTTTAGAGAGTTCTAAATCGTTAGTTATATATAAAGAATATCCACATGAAGAATATAAGACCTATAAAGAATTAGAAAAATCGTTAAGTAAATGTATAAGAAATGAAAATGACAATAAGAAAAATTTAAGTGATAAAATTGATGACATAGTTTTAAATCCTATACTGGCATATCCAATATTTATAGGACTATTATATACCTTATTTAAATTTACTTTTGATTGGGTAGGAGGACCGCTGCAAGAATTTTCAGCAGGAGCAATAGAAACGTACATACAAGGACCTGTAAGTGAGCTAATAGCAAATTCAAGTCCGTGGTTTTATTCTTTAGTAGTAGATGGAATTATAGGTGGTCTTGGTGGAGCACTACCATTTTTCCCATTAATATTTGTACTATTTTTAGGTATAACACTACTTGAAGATAGTGGGTATATGTCAAGGATAGCATTTTTAATGGATAAAGTTATGACAAAAGTTGGACTATCAGGAAAAACGTTTATTCCTATGGTTATGGGGCTTGGATGTTCTTCGCCAGCTATAATGGCAACTAGAACATTAGATAGTGAACAAGATAGAAAAATAACTGCTCTTATAGCCCCATTAATGACTTGCGGAGCTAAGTTGCCTATATATGCAATGTTTGTTTCTATATTTTTCCCTAAAGATGCAGCTTTAGTTACAACCTCTCTATATTTAATAGGAATAATAGTAGCTATATTTGTAGCTTTATTTATAACTAGAAGTCAAAACTCATACTCAACTTCACCATTTATAATAGAACTTCCGAAGTATTCTATGCCTACATTTAGCCAGTTACTTAAAAATACTTGGAATAAATCAAAAGGATTTTTAGTAAGAGTGTGTACTATAATGTTTGCAATGTCTATTGTTATATGGGCATTATCATCATTTAATTTTAGTGGATTTACACCTGAAATAAATGAAAGTTTTCTAGCAACTCTTGGAGGATTGGTAGCACCTATATTTGCACCGCTTGGGTTTGGAGATTGGAGAGCAGGAGTTTCTATATTAACTGGACTTTCAGCTAAAGAAATAGTTGTCGCTACAATGGAAATTTTATATGGGGATTTAAATACGGTTCTTCCTACAATGTTTACAGCTGTAACTGCATATGGATTCTTAGTGTTTAGTGCGCTTTACACTCCTTGTATAGCAGCACTTGCAACTATGCAAAAAGAGTATGGGACTAAGATGACTTTAGTATCATTTTTATATCAATTCTTTATTGCATGGGTAGGAGCATTTTATGTATACCAAATAGGTACATTAATTACTACAGGATTTGTTATTGAAAATATAATGGCACTAATTATAGGAACTATAATTATATTTGCAATAGGAATGATTATATTTAAAAAACTACAAAAAACAAATTTAAATAAAGAAGTAGATGTAAAGTCTAAGTTAAAAGCTGTTATTCAATAAAGGAAGAAGGTGAAATTATGAGTGTGTTAGTTTTAGGTGGACATGAATGTATGGAGAAAGATTATAAAAATCTTTTACGTGAAAAAGGTTATAATACGAAAATATATACAAAAATGCCATCTGGTCTTAAAAAAAGAATTGGCAATCCAGATGCTATAGTTTTATTAATGTCAACAATATCTCACAGTATGGCAGAACTTGCTATAAGAGATGCTAAGAGAAAAAAGATACCTGTTATAAAAGTTAAAAACAGTAGTAAAGAAGCTTTTTATGACTGTATAAAAGATATTGATAAATGTATCGGAGATTGTAGTCAATGTAAATTAAAATGCAGAAGCTAGTCAATATGACTAGCTTTTTATTTTTTATTATAATTGAAAACCATATATCTAATATTAAATTTAATAAGTTAGCAAATTGAGATAAAGTTAGAAAAAATACTATCATTTTTCCAATTATTGGTATAATATATGAAATATAATTATAAATAAATCTATAAATTAGGGAAAACATAGATTATTTTTATATATTTTAATTAGGGAGATGGTTTTATGAATAAGAAAAAATTAGTTATAGGTATAATAATATTTGTGCTAATATACGCTATACTTAGTATAGGTATAAAAATAGATAAAAATGGATTTCATGGAGTTATTCATTGGGGAGAGGAATTTATAAATATTTTTTAATTAGAGACAATTGATACATATTAAAGCTGAAACGTAGTTTAATGGGTTTCAGCTTTTTTTATTATATTATTTAATCAATGGAGCAAACTAATCTTAAAATCTATTTTAAGCAGGAGAAACAATAAGATGACAATGATTATAGAGTTAATACTCTTATTAATTAGCACAATTATGATTTGTTTAACTAAAAATTATTTAATTAATTTATGTGGGTTACTACTGTTAATGATGTATGCGATTTATTTTATGAAAAAAGTTTATGTAGTAAAGAAAAAAAGGAATGTTAGAAAAGTTCAAATACCAATTTTGATATTAGGTTATATAGGGCTATATATAAACATAAATGTATTTACTAAAATGGGATTTACTTTAGGTCAGTGGGCTACAAGTTATGGAGGAGTAATTCTAGGCGTAATATATTTTTTTATTTTATCTATTATAATAATACTTTGGACTATTATAACTATTATTTGGGTATTTAGAATTCCAAAAGATTATAATGATTTAAAGTCATCTGTAATTGTTTTTGGAATAATAACATTGGTTTTGTTGAGTAGTACAATTTTTTATGCTAATTTATTTGAGGATTATAATAACTATTATACTTTTATAGATGTAAATGAAAGTAATGGATTATTTTTAAGTGATGGAAGTAGGGTGAAAAGTAAAATTGACTATTTGTATTTTAGTAGTGTTATGATTTTTACAATAGGATATGATGAAGTTAGTATACTAGGTTCTGGATTAAAGATTATAGTTGCGAGTGAAATGTTTGTTTCATATTTATTAATGTGTATTTTTGTTCCAAGCATATTCACATTAATTAGTTCTAGAGAGTAAATAAACGATACTAAAATAGATAAGGAAGTTAAAATATATAAATTTATATATTTTAACTTCCTTATCTATTTTTAATGAAGTTAAATTAAACCTTTAGAAAATCTTTAGATTTATATACTGATTATCTTAAAAAATTAAAGTTATTATATAAGTACAATAAAGATAAAGAAGGAGGTTTTAATAACTTGGTTAAATTTAAAAATGCCTTATGATATTATATATATAGAAAAATAATAAAGTGGGGTAGAAAAAATGAATTTTAATATTTTAGTTGTAGAAGATGAACAAGATATAGCTTATGCAGTAAAAGCTTATTTAAACAATCAAGGATATAATGTATTTATTGCAAATAATGGGGTTGAAGGATTATGTATATTAGAAAAAGAAACTATTCATTTAAGTATAGTAGACATAATGATGCCTAAAATGGACGGAATCGAATTTACCATGAAATTAAGAGAAAATCATGATTTTCCAGTTATAATGTTATCTGCAAAATCTGAAGAAATTGATAAAATAACAGGATTAAATATAGGAGCTGATGACTATATTGAAAAACCTTTTAAACCTTTAGAGCTTTTAGCTAGAGTGAATTCTCAACTTAGAAGGTACAGAAAGTTTTTAAATTTAGTTGAAAAAAATATACCAAATGAAAACATACATACTATAGGTGGTTTAGAACTTAATATAAATACAAAGGAAGTTTGTGTTGATGGAAACTTTGTAAAAACAACTCCTATAGAGTTTAAAATACTTACTTTGCTTATGAAAAACCCAGGAAGGGTATTTTCAGCAGATGAAATATATGAGAAAGTATGGAAAGAAAGAGCTGTAAATACAGATACAATAATGGTTCATGTAAGGAATATAAGAGAAAAAATAGAAATGAACCCTAAAAATCCAAAATATTTGAAGGTGGTGTGGGGCGTTGGATACAAAATTGAAAAACAATAAACTATATGTGAAATTAATAATAGTAATGACAATACTAATAGCGTCAATAGGAATGGTATTATCTTATCAAAGTATAAAAAAGTATAGTAATCATTTTGGATATAATATATATGAATATAATGATGATTTCTCAAGACAGTTAATAGAATCTACATATGGACTTTACTATAAAATTTATGATGAAAATAATGAAAAATCTAGACCTGCAGATCTTATGTTAGAGCTAAAACCTGGAGTGGATACTCACTATGACCAAGAAAAAATGGAAGTTAGAGATGGTTTTGATAATGAGATAAATAATTTTACTGAAAACTTAAATACAGATTTAAAAAATTTAGATTATTATGTTGTTGATAAGTCTAAAAATTTAACTAAAAAAAGTCCAAGTGGAAATTTAGATTTACTAGATAGTAATGAAAAGAAGATTCAAGAAAATTTAAAAGATAAGTATGATTTTTATATATCTATTGACTTTGACGATAAAGGAAATATGAAGATTAACAAACTACATGGAGCAGATGAAAGAACTATCGAATCTAATTTAAACCAAAATAAAAAACCATCTGTATATTTAGGCGAAGATATTTATGAATTGAAGCCTATAAAAAATATGAAGTTTGTATATGGAGTACCTAAAAATTTAAAATATGTTGATAATATACATTATAAAAAAATAAGTGAGCAAGAGCATTCGTACACTATGGCTTCTAGAAATTTTATAAATATAGGAATTGTATTTGTTATTTTGGTTGCACTAATTATTCCATATAAGGAAATCAAAGAGTTAAAAATATTTGAAAAAATAACAAAAATACCAGTAGAAGTAGTTGCATATTTGGTCTACCTATCATTTACCTATGCCTACTTAGCATCTGATTTACTTATAATAAAAACAGTTATGAATAAAGCAATAATAAGTTTTACTCAATTACAATTTACAACTGATATGAATAATATCATTAATTATTTAATTAACTTAATTTACTGGATAGTTTTATTTACTGTAATGTTTACAGGGGTAATTTTATTAAAACACATTATAAAAACTAGACATACAACATACTTAAAAGATCATTCATTAATTTATAAAGGTACAAAATATATAAATAAAAAATTAAGAAAAACAAAAAAATGGATGTTTGACATAGAGTTAGGCAGAAACAATAAAAAGAAAATAGTATCTATGTTAATTCTTAATTTAATTGTAGTAAGCTTGATATCATGTACTTGGTTTTTTGGATTAATATTAGTTCCTATATATACTTTAGTTTTATACTTTATTATAAAGAAGAAGTATCTTTCTATAAATAGAGATTACAATAAATTACTAAATATAACTAAAGAGATAGCAAATGGAAACTTAGGTACAAAATTAAATGATGATTTAGGAACTTTTAATGTATTAAAAAATGAGATAGATAATATTCAAATAGGATTTAAAAAAGCTGTAGATGAAGAAGTTAAAAGTCAAAAAATGAAGACAGAGTTGATTTCTAATGTAAGTCATGATTTGAAAACTCCGTTAACATCCATAATAACTTATGTTGATTTATTAAAAGATGAAAATTTAACTGAAGAAAAACGAAAAATTTATATAGACACATTGGACAGAAAATCTGAAAGATTAAGAGTGTTGATAGAAGATTTATTTGAGGTTAGCAAAGTCAATAGCGGTAATGTACATTTAAATATTATAGATGTAGATGTAGTGTCTTTAATGAAACAGACATTAGTTGAAGTAGATGATAAAATAAAAGCTTCAAATTTAAAAATAAGAACCAATTTTCCAGAAGAAAAATTAATATTGAAATTAGATAGTCAAAGAACATTTAGAGTATTTGAAAATCTGTTAATAAATATAAGTAAATATGCAATGGAGTATTCTAGAGTGTATATTGATATAATAAGTGAATCTGAATTTGTAAAAATAAGCTTTAGAAATATGACAGCTGAAGAGATTGATTTTGATGTAGAAGATTTAGTTGAAAGGTTTGTAAGGGGAGATAAATCTAGGAACACAGAAGGTAGTGGGTTAGGGCTTGCCATCGCAAAGAGCTTTATTGAGCTTCAAGGTGGAACATTTAATGTTAGTACTGATGGAGATTTATTTAAGGTAGTTATAACTTTAAAAAAATAGAAGTGAAATTTGTTATAGAGCTGTAAATTATGTTTAAAGAGTAAGCATGATTTACAGCTCTTAAATTATTAAATTTATATATTTTTAAAATTAATTTTAAAAATATATAAAAAAATTTATTTTAAAAAATAATTTTTAAAAAGAGATTAAAGTATAGTAATATCAAAGGTTTAAAGATAAGAAAAAAGACAGTAAGAAATATTATTACTCTTAAGAATGAGTAAAAAATAACAAACTTTATTGACATATTTTTGAAATTATATTATTCTGTAAAAGTCAATAAATCAAATAACCAAGTAATTAACTTAAAGTCAATTGGAATGGTAGACATACTTAGGGGGGATATGCATGAATAAACTTTTAAGCTCCGTGAAAAGGTTAACATTGTTTTTTATAGGAATGAGTATAATTCAATTTGGAGTAGCGTTATATTTAAAAACAAATATAGGCTCAGATCCATTTACAGTTTTTACACAAGGATTAGCGTGTGCATTAAATAGCATTGGGGTAAACGCTACTACAGGAACTGCAAATAGAATAATCTTAATTGTATTATTTACAATAATATTTTTAGTTCAGAAAAATCACATAAAAATAGGTACTTTAATATGTGTTATTGGAGTTGGGCCAATCATTGATATGGCTGTAAACGTTGTTACATATTTTCCAATTCAACACTATAGTTATATTGGAAAAGTAGGTTTAGTAGGATTAGGGTGTTTTATCATAGCTGTAGGATTTTCTATTCTTTCATCTACTAAGGTAGGTATGGCACCAAATGACATAATACCGTTTATTGTAAAGGATAAAATGAAATTAGAATATCGTTGGATAAGAATGGGAATTGATGCTACATTTTTGATTGCAGGATATTTATTAGGAGGTACAGTAGGACTTGGAACAGTTGTATCGATGCTTATAACAGGTCCATTTATACAAACATGCCTTCCATATGGAGAAAAATTAGTTAACTTTATTTTAAATGAAGAACCTGTAAGAAATAGTGTTGAGGACTTTAACATATAATAAAATAAACAAAGTAGAAATATTATGTTCTAGAAATAATTTTGATAAGTATGAGATAACAGCTAAATCAAGTGCATTTTAATAAAAAAGAGTTGCCATCAATTAAAGGCAACTCTTTTTTAAGTTAGAAAAATTATAATTTTAAAAATATATATAAAATAAAAACTTAGATCTATTATTAAAGTAAGATTTTAAGATAGTATATTTATAAACATTATTATAGAAGGTATTGCAACTAGATCAATTAAAAAAGCGCAGACAATTGGTATCGTGAAAAATGCTTTTTCTGAGTAACCATACCTACTACATATTGAATTCAAGTTAGCAAGTGCATTTGGAGTAGCACCAAGTTCATGACCTATAAATCCACCAACCATTACTGCTGCATCATAATCCTTACCTAATAATTTAAACATTACAAATATAGTAAATAAAACTATAAATAATACTTGCATTAAAACTATAATCAACATAGGTAATCCGAGTGTTTTTAATTCCCAAAGTTTAATACTCATAAGGGCCATAGTTAAAAATAAATTTAAACTTATATCACCTAAAAGTTCGAAACATGAGTAGTCAACATCTACAAATTTAAATTTATCATTACTATTTCTAAATAACATAGCAACTAAAATCCCACCTACATACTCAGGTAATGCATAACCTGTTATTTTACCTATAAAATTGCTAACAACATATCCTAATGACATACACGTAGTCAATATGAAGATATGTTTAATAAATTCTGAAGAATCCAATTTTGATGATACTTTAGAATCAGATGCTATTGCAATTTCACTATTGATATCGTCTTCAATTTCCATATGATTATGTAAGTTGTTTGAAAGAGAATCATTTGGTTTTAATTTATACTTCTCAATTAAAAATTTGGAAGTTGGAGCTCCTATAAATCCCCCACAAATAAGCCCTAATGTTGCAGCGGCAAGACCTATAGTATTAGCACCTACAACTCCCATTGATTCTAAAGTTGGACCGAAAGTTGCACTAGTTCCATGACCACCACCCATAGATATAGCCCCACACATAAGTCCAAGCAATGGGTCAAGTCCTGTTAGTAGTGCACCCAATAATCCTATAATATTTTGAGAAAATATAAGTATTATACAAAATATCCAGTAAATCAGTACAGACTTACCACCCTTTTTAATAAGGCTAAAACTTGCGCCTATACCTACGGTAGTAAAGAAAGCAACCATAAATGTAGATTGTAAGCTAGTGTCCAATACAATAGTTAATATATTAAATTGATTAAGTAAAAAAACTAAAAGCGCAAAAAATATACCTCCTATAACTGGTCCAGGTATACAGAGTCTATCTAAAATTGAGATTCGTTTTTTTACTATTTTTCCTAAAATTATTAAAAAACATGTTAATGCAATCGTAGCAGCAATGTTTAAATTAAGATTAAGGATTCCGTTAATTTTGTAAAGTTCCATCAAATCACTCCTTATTTAATTTAGTTAGATATTAGATTATTATACTATAAAATGATATGAAATGTAAATACAATTTAAACAATTCTTAAATTTCTTAATAAAACTTTAATTGAATGTAAAAAAAAATAACTATCTTTTAAAGTGGAATAGTTATTTCAATTAATTTTATACTGTACTTACTCAGTATCTTTTAAAAGTATATTTAGCATTACTGCAAATATAGTCCCCGTGCTTATTCCTGAACCAAATAATAATTTCAAAGATTCAGGTAAAACTGTTAAGAGCTCAGGTCTTGTAGTTATTCCAAGGCCAAGAGCTATAGAAACAGATATTATAATTAAGTTTCTATTATTTATATTAACTTTACTTAATGTTTTTATTCCGCTAGCAGCAACAACTCCGAACATCACTATTCCAGCTCCACCTAAAACAGGGCTAGGTATAGATGCAACTAGAGCTCCCAATTTTGGGAATATTCCAAGCAACATCATAATTACTCCTGATATTATAACCACATATCGACTTGAGACTTTAGTTATAGGAATAAGACCGATATTTTGACTAAATGTAGTATTAGGGCATACTCCGAAAAAACCAGCTAAAAAGCTACCTAGACCGTCAGCCAATACTCCTTTACTTAATTGTTCACTAGAAGTTTTAGTATCTGAAGCTTCACCTATTGCGATTAAACAACCTACAGTTTCTATAGTAGTTACTAGATAAGCTATAATAAATGGAGCAACTCCAGCTAGGCTAAACTTTATTCCATGCTCTAAGATTACAGGTATTCCAGGCAACCCTATCCAACTTGCTTCTTTTATAGGTGTAAAATCAACCAAGCCAATAGGGATACACGTTAAGTAACCTACAAACATTCCTATCAAAATTGAAGAACTGCTAAGAACTCCTTTACCATATATATTAAAACCTACGACTATAATCATAACCATTAAAGCTATACAAATGTTTGTAATGCTTCCATAAGTAGGAGAACCAATACCTCCAGCACACCAATCCATAGAAACAGGAACAAGTGTAAGTCCTATTAAAGTAACAACAGTACCTGTAACAACAGGTGGGAAAAATTTCATAAGAGGCTTTATAAATCTACTCAAAATCATTTCTATAAAGGAACCAAGTATGGTAGCACCAAATATTCCTGCAAGACCCATAGAAGTACCAACTGTTATTGCGGGTCCTACAAATGTAAAAGATGTACCCATAATACAAGGAAGTTTAGCTCCAATTTTGTAAATACCTCTTGCCTGGATGATAGTTGCAAGACCTGCTACAAATATTGTAGAACTAACTAACATAGCTGTAGTTCTAACATCAACACCTATTGCAGGACCTATGACCAAAGGAACTGCAACAATTCCACCAAAAGCTGCAACTATATGCTGAAAACCAAGAAGGATTGAAAGTTGCAAATTTGGTCTATCTTCTATTCTATATAGTAATCCTGAGTTATTTTGATTTTTAATCTTTTGAGAAGAACTATTTTCACTCATAAATTCTCCTCCTAATATAAATTTTGCTGCTAGCTATAATAATTAATCTTCCAAAAGAGCGATGGCTCTTATTGGGGACCCAGAACCTTCTCTAATTTTAAGTGGTAATCCAAAATATAAAAATCTTTTACCTACTAATTGATCAAGATTACAAAGATTTTCTGTGTTGGTGATATCATACTCTCCACATACTAAATGTCCTGAAAAATTTAAGTCTTTTGGATGATCAATTGCAGGAGCATCAACTCCTATATTAACTACTCCAGATGTTGCTAGGTACTTAGCTGCATCATAACTAAGCCCAGAATATTCAGTTTGCCACTTATCTGTGTTAAAATTTCTGTCATAATGACCAGTGTACATTAGCAATATATCACCTTTTTCAATTTGAAGGTTAGAATCTTTTAAGGAAATTTCTATATCCTTAATTTCAATATACCTACTATAAGGAATATTGCTTAAGTCTATACAAATAGCACTTCCAAAAAAATACTCAAGAGGCATATTTTCTATAGTCTTACCACTGGATTTATATTCCCAGACAGCATCAGAATGAGTACCACCATGTTCACTTATAAGTAAATTTCTAGCAGAAAATCCTAAAGTTTTACTTCCGGTTCTTTTCATATTTTCTTCATGAGTCATATTTGTCATTATAAAGGTAGGTTGATGCATTGGGAAAACAGACATACCTTGATAAATTTCTTGTGACAAATCAATTATTTTAAACCCCATTAAAACACCTCCTTAAAAACTTTATTTAATAAGTTATATTCACAATAGCTAGAAAATATAATTTATAAACAAGTGTAAATAAAAAAATTAGAAAACTTACTTTAAACTGCAGAAAAATTCAATAGATAAAAATTAATCATAAGTTTGGATAAATGAAGATTTGCTTGTTTTAATAGTTTATCTACTTATTAAATTTAAAAAAAATAAGGAGATAATTGTATGGAGAAAAAACAATATGTATTAGCAGTGCCAAATTTCAGTAATGGAAAAGACAAAGATGTAATTGAAGCTATTGTAGACGTAGTTAGAAATTCAAATGTAAAGTTAGTGAGCTATGAACCAGAAGCAGATTTTAATAGAACGGTTGTTACATTTATAGGAGAGCCGGAACATGTAAAAGATGCTTTAGTTAATATGGCTAAAAAATCTATAGAACTTATAGATATGAGAGAACACAAAGGAACTCACCCTAGAATAGGAGCACAAGATACTCTGCCTATATTCCCACTTAAAAATATAACTATAGAAGAGTGTGTGAAGCTATCAAAAGAAATAGGGGAAAGGCTACATAAAGAAAGTAAAGTCCCTATATACTTTGCAGGAGAAAGTGCTAGTACAGAAGAAAGAAAGGCATTTGCATATATAAGAAAAGGTCAATATGAAGGTGTTAGAGATCTTTTAAAAGAGATAAAAGATGATAGCAGTAGACAAGAAGAATACAATAATAGAAAGCCAGATTTAAGTGTTGATGGATTATTAAGTGAAAAAGCTGGAGCAACATTATCGAGCGCTGAAGTTAATGGGCTTACAGCTTATAATATATTCCTTGGAACTGAAAATGTAGAGATAGCTAAAAAAATAGCTAAAGCATTAAGAGGACCAAGTGGTGGATTTAGTACTGTTAGGGCAGTTGGAATTAAATTCCCGGAAAAAGAAGGAGTAGTAGTTTCTATGAATTTACTAGATTGTTATCAAACTCCTATTCATAGAGCGTTTGAATTTGTAAAAAGAGAAGCTGAGAGATATGGAGTAATAGTAACTGGAAGTCAATTAGTAGGACCTATAAAGCTAGACTATGTATTAGATACATTTAACTATTATTTACAATTAGAGGATTTTAGAAATGAACAAGTATTAGAAACTCATTTAATGGATATGTAAGGGGGATTTTAAATTATGGATTTAATTATAAAAAATGCAAACATACCTCAAGGAGACGAAATGGTTCTTACTAATATATTAGTAAAAGACGAAAAAATAGTAGGGTTTGTTGATGATATAAATATGATAGATGCAAAAAAAATTATAGATGCAAAAGAAAACTTAGTAATGCCAGGTTGTATAGATTCACATACTCATTTTATGTATCAAGGATTTCCTCATAGAGAAAACTTTTTAACAGGAACAGCAGCAGCAGCTACTGGAGGAGTTACAACTGTAATTGATATGCCTTGTTGTTCAGTTCCTTCAGTTAGAAGTATAGAACAATTAGAAACAAAACTAGGTATATGTGGGCCACAAGCTGTAGTAGATTATGCTATGTGGGGAGGAGTTACAGGAGAAGATGTTCGTGAAGGTTGGATGCATAATGTAAAAGAACAAGCTGATTATGGGGTAGTTGCTTTTAAAGTTTATATGACTCCATCTGTTCCAACTTATCCAAGAGTTACAGATCCAGAAATGTTTGAATGCTTTAAAGCAGTATCAGAGACAGGGCTTCCGATAGGAATACATGCAGAAAATTTTGCAATGTGTGATTTTTATGTAAATAAATTTAAAGAAGAAGGTAGACTTGATGGACCTGCTTGGGCAGAAGCTAGAATGGAGCTTGCTGAAAAGGTAGCTATAGAGTTAGGTATTAGCTTTGCTGAAGCTAGTAAAGCTAGACTGCATATAGTTCATATGAGCACTGGTGTAGGAGCTAAGCTAGTAAAAGAAGCTAAAATGAGAGGGTTAGACGTAACTAGTGAATCTTGTCCTCATTACTTAACTTTAAATTATCAAGATGCTATGACTGAATATGGGCCACTTGCAAAAATAGCTCCACCTCTTAGAACTAAAAAAGATAATGAGGAGCATTGGAAAGGTATAAATGATGGAAGTATAGATTTTATAGCAACAGACCATGCACCATATGAAATAGAAAGTGAAAAATTAAAAGAAGGTACGAACATATGGACTTCATTCCCAGGTATACCAGGA
Source organism: Paraclostridium sp. MRS3W1 (assembly GCF_032465715.1). Classification (NCBI taxonomy): domain Bacteria; kingdom Bacillati; phylum Bacillota; class Clostridia; order Peptostreptococcales; family Peptostreptococcaceae; genus Paraclostridium; species Paraclostridium sp. MRS3W1. Next base: position 16,992 of record NZ_JAWDJM010000168.1, read on the forward strand.
GTTGAGACTATGGTACCTGTAATAGTCAGTGAAGGATACAATAAGGGAAGAATTTCACTAAGTAAATTAGTTGATATACTAAGCACTAATGCAGCTAAACACTATGGATTATATCCTAAAAAAGGTGCTTTAAATATAGGGTCAGATGCTGACTTTGCAATAATAGATTTAAATAAAGAATGGACTATTAAAAATGAAAATTTAGTAACTATGTGTGGATACACTCCACTTGAAGGAATGAAGCTAAAAGGAAGAATAATTAAAACTATAGTCAGAGGTAATTTAGTTTATGAAGATGGAGAAGTTGGAGTTTTGGGAAATCTAGAGAATTATGATGTTTTATTTAATAATCCTGAAGAATTAACTAGTGGAGAATATAAAGTTAGTTATAGAAAAGATCATCCAGAGTTAATCCTTGAACATGTTAAAAATATAAAAGGTATAAAGGTTAAACCAGGATTCGGTAAATTTATAAAACGTCAAACAATAAGTAAGTTAGATAAAAATATCAAGTTCTAATGTTGATTAGTGGTGGAGAGGGGAGTTATGAATTGCTTCTGTCGCTAAAGACCTGAAGTGCGCGGTCTTTAACGCTTCTTCAGCAAGTCACAACTCCCATACTCTATACTATCAATCTTTAGAAACTTAATTTTTTCGGTGAGGAAAGAGAATAAGAGGGGGATTTATTATGAAAAGACATGCAATTTTAGTTATAGATATGTTAAATGATTTTGTTGGAGAGAAAGCTCCATTAAGATGCCCAGGGGGAGAAAAAATAATACCTGACCTTCAAAAACTTTTTGCTTGGGTTAGAGAAAGAAATGCTAGAGGATTAGACGATGTTCAGTTAGTTCATATACAAGAAGCTCATAGAAAAAATGATGCTGATTTTAGAGTTAGACCAGTTCATGCAGTTAAAGGAACTTGGGGTTCTGATTTTATAAAAGAACTTTATCCACAAGGTGAAGAGTATATAGTTCCAAAGAGAAGACATAGTGGATTTGCACATACTGATCTAGATTTATATTTGAGAGAAGAAAATATAGATACTGTAGTTGTTACTGGAGTATGGACTAATGTATGTGTTAGAAGTACTGCTAGTGATGCATTATATAATGCGTATAAAGTTATAACTTTAAGTGATGGAGTTCATTCTAAAAATGATGAAATGCATGAAGCAGGGCTTAGGGATTTAAGCATATTTACAAAAGTTATGACTATTGATGAGTATATAGATGCATGGGAAAAAGACCTAGACCCTTGGGTTGGAGGCGGAGATACAGAAAACAAAGTAGAGTAGTTTAAATAGTTTTGATATTCTGGGCAAGGTGCATGGTAGATATAGGAATTTGCTTCATACAAGCTGGGAAGATGCTTGTAAATGTCGCTGCATTCCCTATATCTACCACGCACTCACAGACCATAATATCAAAACTATATAACTTTATGTATGAGAGAAAAAGATAGGAAGTGGAAGGGAATTTTATGAAAATTGTTGTTGGAATTTCAGGTGGTAGTGGAGCAATTTATGCTTTAGGAATTTTACAAGCATTAAGAGAACTTGGTGTGGAGAGTCACTTGGTAGTTTCTAATATGGGTGAATATGTTGTTGAGCATGAGTGCGGTGTAAGTTTAGACGAGCTTAAAGAAATGGCTGACTTTTATTATGAAAATTACGATTTAGCAGCACCGATAGCGAGTGGATCATTTAAAACAGATGGTATGATAATTGTTCCGTGTTCTATGAAGACATTGGCTTCAGTTGCTCATGGATTTAGCGAATCTTTATTAACTAGATGCGCTGATGTATGCATTAAAGATAGAAGAAAATTAGTATTACTTCCGAGAGAAACTCCTTTAAGTTCTATTCATCTCGAAAATATGCTAAAGCTTTCTAATATAGGGGTTACTATTATGCCTCCTACTCCAGGATTTTATAATCATCCTCAGGATATAAGTGATATTGTTTCATCGATTATAGGAAGGTGTCTAGATCAATTTGAGATAGAACACAATTTACTTAAGAGATGGGGGGAATAATATGGAGAGCCAAATGCTTAGATTTACTTTAGATAAATTAGAAAAATCAGGGTATCTAAAAACTTGTAAAAAGAGAGTTGATAAAGAATTTGAATTAGGAGCTGTACTTAGGTATTTTGATAATGAAGTACCCATAGTTTTTAAGAATATAAAAAATTATGATACAGATTTAGTTGGTGGAGTATACGGAAATAGAAAAATATTTAATGATTTAATGGATGTAAATGAAGAAAATAGAATTTATAAATTTATGGATGCTATAGCAAATCCAAAATCCTATAAAGAAGTTAAAAGTGGACCTATTGCTCAAAATATTATAACTAAAAATATAGATATAAATAAATTATTTCCGATTCCTACATCGCATGAAAAAGATTCATCAAATTTCATAACAGCAGGGATGTTAATAATAAAAGATCCAGAAACTAATGACACACATATGGCAGTTAGAAGATTCCAAATAAATGATAAAGATAATATAAGTGCTTTAGTATCTGGAGCGTCTCCTCATTTGAATAATATAATTAAAAAAGCTGAATTAAATAATGAAAAGCTAGAGTGTGCAATAGTTTTAGGATATGATGCAGAATTTTTGATAGCATCTCAAATTAGTTCTTCAAAATATGGGCTAGATAAGTATGAGGTTTATAGTTCTTTAAAAAATGAACCGCTTGAAGTTGTAAAGTGTAGTAGTGTAGATATATTAGTTCCAGCATTTTGTGAAATTGTAATCGAGGGGTATTTAGATCCAAATAAAAAAATAAAAGAAGGGCCTTTCGGGGAACTTATGGGATATTATGGTGAAGTATCAAATCATCCAACTATAGACGTTAAAGCTATAATGCATAGAGATAATCCAATTTTTCAACATGCATTTCCTTCAAGGGAAGAACATTTATCAAATGGTCTTATAAGAGAGGTTGAAATATATAGTGCTTTAAAAAATATAGTGGATGTAATAGATGTTAATGTAACGATAGGCGGAGGATGTAGACTTCATGCAGTTGTAAAGATAAATAAGAAAAATGAAGGAGATGGAAAAAGTTCCATACTGACAGCACTTGGAAGTAGTAAAGACTTAAAACATGTGGTAATAGTTGATGATGATGTAGATATATATAGCTATAAAGATGTAGAATTTGCAATAGCTTCAAGAGTGCAAGCAAGTGAGGATGTAATTATAATACCTAATGCACTGGGAAGCCCATTAGAAGCCTCTCATGTAAATAAAGGCCTTAGCGATAAAATGGGAATTGATGCAACAAAGCCTTTGGACAATGAATTGTTTAATAGAGCTATAATACCAGGTTATGAAAATATAAACATAGATGATTATTTTTAACTTCTTATGTTAAAGGGGTGAGTATGATTGAAAGCACTAGGAATAGTAGAAGTAAAAAGCTTAATAGGTGCAATTCAAGCTGCGGATACAATGTTAAAATCAGCAGATGTAGAGTTAGTTGATATAGATTTGGTGGGATCAGGGATAGTGGCAGCAATTATAAAAGGAGATGTAGCAGCTGTTAAAGCAGCTGTTGAAAATGGAGAAGAAAGTGCAGGAAGATTAGCGGAAATAATATCCACTAATGTAATAGCTAGACCTCATGATGAAGTAAGTAAAATTTTATAGGTGGTGGTTAAGTGGCAGATTTATTGACAAAAGTTGTTATGAAGAACATATCAAATAAAGCACTTAATAAAACATGCAAAAAAGAAGAAAGTAAAAAAATTGAAAATATAAATTGTAAAGAAGTAGAAATTTTAAAAAGTATACTATACAAGAATAGTAAAAAAAATAATTTAAATAATTTTAATAATGATAAGCATATAAATAAAGAAATGAAATTTAAATCATTAAAAGATTTAAATCACAATATAGTTGTAGATAAAAATATACATACAAATAATAAATGTAAAAACATGATTAGCTTAAAAGATTTAGCTAAATAAGGGGGGATAATATGAGAAAAGCCCTAGGGATGATTGAAGCTGTAGGACTTACTACAGCGATAGCAGCTCTTGATGCTGCAAGCAAAGCAGCGGATATTACGCTAGTAGGATATGATAAAGTAATAGGTGTTGAAAAAGCGGTTAGTGTAACCATACATATAGCTGGGGAGGTTGCAGCAGTAAATGCCGCTATCGATGCTGGTGTTGAGGCAGGAAACAAAGTTGGAAAAATTGTTTCAAGTAAAACGATAGCTAGACCTCATGAAGAAATTGATGTTTTAATCAAAGAATTTGAAAAAAATCTTAAAGTAAAAAATATTAATAAAAAAGTAATAGAAAATAAAAGCGAAGAAAATAATTGATAAGGGAGGAATTTATTATGGGGCAAGCGCTAGGAATGATAGAAACTAAAGGTTTGGTAGGTGCAGTAGAAGCTGCAGATGCTATGGTTAAATCAGCTAATGTAACTTTAATGGGATATGAAAAAATAGGATTTGGATTAGTAACTGTTATGGTAAGTGGAGATGTAGGTGCAGTTAAAGCTGCTGTAGATGCTGGAGCAGAAGCAGCAAGAAATGTAGGTGAACTTCATTCAGTACATGTTATCCCAAGACCACACTCAGAAGTTGAAAGAGTAATTTTAAGCAGAGATTAAATAGATGAAAGAAAAAATTGATTTTACAAAAAATATATTGAATAAAATAAGTAAAAATATAAAAAAAGATAACAAAAAAGAATTTAGTAATTGTAAAACTCTTATATCAAATAATAAATTTAATTCTATAGACGACAATTCATATGTAATGATACCTACAAATCACAAGAATATAAAAGAAATTCTTGATCTCTTAAATAATAATCATACTAAATATAAAAATAAAACAATTGATCATGAAAACAACAAAGACGAAGCAAGGAAGGAAATAATAACATTAAATGATATTATGAATTTAAATGAAGGAAGTATAAGCATATCAAAAAATACTATAATAACTCCAATGGCAAAAGATTATATAAAACAAAAGAAAATAAAAATTGAAATAGGGGGATAAACATGCAAATAGGAAAAGTTATAGGAACAGTAGTTGCGACTAAAAAAGACGATTCGCTGGTAGGAAGCAAATTAATGATAACTCAACCATTGAACTTAAAAAATGAAATAGATGGTAAACCACTAATAGCTGTAGATACAGTAGGAGCTGGAATTGGAGAACTTGTAATATATACAGAAGGTACAGCGGCTAGAAATGCAACCAAAAAACTACAATCATCAATAAATGCAGCTATTATAGGGATAGTGGATAATATAGATGTTTGGGAGGATTAAAATTGAAATATATAAAACAAGCAATAGAGTATAAGGAGTTAATAGATACACTTATGAGTAATAAGCACCATGCAGATATTGTTCTGTATGGTGGGAACATTGTAAATGTACTGACTAAAGAGATATACACAGGAGATATAGCTATAAATGGGAAATACATATTAATGGTGGGAAATTGTGAGGATTTAATAGGTGAAAACACTATAGTAGTAGATGTCCGTGGTAAGTACTTGTCTCCTGGATTTATAGATTCACACATGCATTTTGAAAGTAGCATGCTAACAGTTACTGAGTTTTCTAGGCTTTCTATACCATCAGGAACTACAACTTTGATAGCGGATCCTCATGAAATAGGAAATGCTTTAGGTACTGTTGGAATGAAAGCTATGGCAGATGAAGCAAGTTATGTTCCAAACTATGTAAGATTTGTAGTTCCTGCGTTAACTCCAGATTGCCCTAGTCTTGAAACAGCAGGAGTTGATGTTAGTTCTAAAGATATGGAAGATTTGCTAAACTATAAAAATATAATAGGTATAGGAGAACTTCAAGGATTTAGCAATGCAAAACATGTATACAACAATACTCCAGAAATAATAACAGATTTATTAGCATCGACTACTTATGCTAAAAGTATAGGGAAAATAGTAGATGGTAATGCTCCGGAATTGTTCTCGAATGAACTTGCTGCACATATAGTGTGCACTGGTGGAAAATGTTCTTGCCATGAAACAACTACTAAATCCGAATGTATAGAAAAGTTAAGACAAGGTGTTTATGTATTCATGAGAGAGGGATCCACTCAAAAGAATATGGGGGAATGTATAAAAGCAATAACAGAAGAACATTTGGATTCAAGAAGATGTATATTAGCTACAGATGATATGGTGGCAAAAGATTTACAAGAATTAGGGCATATGAATGAAATAATAAAAAGAACTATAAGAGAGGGTGTAAGCCCTGTTGAAGCTATACAAATGGCGACAATAAATCCTGCAACTTACTTTAATTTAGAGGATAGAGGTGTACTAGCTCCATCAAAAGTTGCTGATATTTCAATAATAAATGATTTGAATGATATGGATATAGAAGCGGTTTTTATAGAAGGAAAGCTTGTAGCTTCTAATAAAAAACTATTGATAGACTTGCCTAAATATACTTATCCTAATAGTGTGAAAAATTCTGTTAAAATAGGTAAAATAAATGAAAAAGATATAGAAATTATAAGTAAGGAAAAAGAAGTTGTTGCGAGATGTATAAAAGCAATACCTGATCAAAACTTGACTGAATGTATGGAAGTTAAATTGAAAACTAAAAATAACGTAGTAGAAGCAGATATAACGAATGATATTTTACATATTGCATGTATTGAAAGATATGGGAGAAATAATAATATAGGTAAAGCTTTTGTTAATGGTTTTGGACTTAAAAAGGGAGCATTTGCAGAGAGTATAGCTCATGATACTCACAATATAACTGTTGTTGGAACTAATATAAACGATATGGTAGTTGCTGTTAACAAGGTAATAGAAATGGGCGGAGGTATTGCTGTTGTTAATAAAGGTCGAGTATTAGAAGAACTAAGATTAAATGTAGGAGGACTTATTACAGATGAACTTACAGGAAGTGAAGTTAGTGAAAAAATAGATTTACTAGAAAATATGGTAAGTAAAGATTTAGGTGGAAATTTACATGCTCCATTTATGCATTTATCCTTCTTAGCTTTATCTACTAGCCCTAAATGGAAAATTACTGATAAGGGATTAATAGATGTAAATAATTTTGAAGTTTTAAGTCCTATATTATAGCAATTAAAATAGGTTGTTTTAAAGTGAGTATGCTCCGGATAAAGATGTAAGTTTTGCTCATACAAGCGATAGTACGTGCTTGTAAATGTCACTAAAACTTACATCTTTATCCTTCGCTAACTTTATTTTAAGACAACCTATTTTTTACACTCTAAGAAATAAGAATGAATAAAAAATTATAGATGAACTAAAAAATATATGTAATAATATACTTATATAAATGCAGCAGGGGGTAACTTATGAAAAAAGAAATATATAATAAATTAGATGAACTCGGGATAAAATATAAAATTTTAGAACATGATGAAGTGTTTACAGCTGATGAATTTTATGCAGTTACAAAGGACATGCCTGGACATCATTGTAAGAACTTGTTTTTAAAAAACTCTAATAAAAGTGTTAATTATTTAGTTGTAGCAAAACACGATAAAGCTGTAGACTTAAAAGAAATAAAATCACAAATTGGAAGTAGTAGACTTTCATTTGATTCACCTGAAAAATTGTATGAATTAATGAAGGTAACACCTGGGAGTGTAAATCCATTTAGTATTATAAATGATGAAGATAGTGTAGTAGAAGTTATAATAGATAAGGATTTATTAGATGGTCAAAATCTTAATTTTCATCCAGCTATAAATACAGAAACATTTAATATATCTGGATATGATTTTATTAAGTTTTTAGATTATATAGATAATAATGTTGTTAAGGTTAATATATAAAATATAAAAAATTAAGTATGGATTAACCAGATAAAACTGGAAATATTAATATTAAATAATAAAATAAAAACACTTACTTATAGAAGTTACCTATTAGTAGGTGTTTTTTAGAATAGATATTTATTTTTACTAAATTAATATCTTATCATATAATATAGTAAAACAAATGATACATTAAATATAAAAATAGAAACTATTAATCTAAGGAATTGAGGAAAGATGATATGAATATAAAGACAAAAGATATAGCTAGCAAATCAGGTGTATCTATAGCTACAGTCTCTAGATATTTAAATAAATCAGGATATGTAAAACAAGAAACAAGGGAATTGATCAAGAATGCAATACAAGAAATAAAAAAACAAGAAAATATATATGAAAAAGAAAAAAATATTGCAGTAGTATTTCCAGATTTATCAAATATGTTTTTTACAGATGTTCTTAAAGGATTAACTGAAGAAGCTGATAAATTAAACTATAATGTATTTTCATTTGATAGTGGTGAAAGTATTGAAAAAGAAATGAAAATAATTGATGCATTAAAAGACTTTAATATATGTGGACTGATAATTACAACAACTATAAGAAATAGAGAAACTACTAAAAAGCATGTCCAAAACCTAAATTCTTTGGGAGTACCTATAATATTAATAGATAGAGATTTGATATTTTGTGATTTTGATGGAATATTTAGTGATAATAAAAAGGGAGCTTTTGATGGAGTAGACACTTTAATAGCTGAAGGACATAAAAATATTGCTGTGATAACAGGGCCTCTAGATTATGAAACAGCTCAACTTAGGTTAGAAGGGTATAAACAAGCGCATAAGGTAAATGAATTAGAAATAAATGAAAATTATATCCACGAAGGAGATTATCAAATTGACTCGGGGTATAACCTTACAAAAGAAATAATAAATAATAATAAAGACGTAACGGCAATATTTAGTTGCAATAATATGATGACGTTGGGCGCTATAAATGCACTAAATGAAATGGATATAAAAATAGGAGAAGATATATCTTTATTAGGGTTTGATGATTTAGAATTTTTTACATATCTAGGATTAAACATTAGTGTTGTTTCTAGACAAACTTCTGAAATGGGAAAAATAGCTTTTGAAGTTTTATCAAAGAAAATTTTAGAAGAAGAACCGTACGCTACTCAAAATATAGTATTAAAACCAAGTATTGTACTTAGAGGTTCGGAAAAATTAATAAATACTAACAGTAAAACAGAGGCTAAGTAGCCTCTATTTTTTTATGTGTAAAAATATATAAGTGGAATAAATGTGGAAGAATATGAAAAAAATATGAAAAAAATATTGAAAAAGTGAAAAAAGTAGTATATTATATCAAATATAACTTGGAAAACGATATCAAAAAAGGAATTAAACAAAAAATAATTATAAAGGATGATGAACTAAAATGAGTGTATATTTAGCGGAATTCATAGGTGTAACAATGTTAATATTTTTTGGTTGTGGAGTTTTAGCAGGAAATTCATTAAAAACATCAGGATCATATCAAGCAGGGAATGTAGCAATAAATATTGCCTGGGGATGTACCGTTGCAATGGTTATATATTGCCTTGGGGATATAAGTGGAGCTCATATTAATCCAGCAGTTACAATTATGCAAGCAGTTAGAGGTAATTTTGAATGGAGTTTAGTTCCAGGGTATATTGTAGCTCAAATAGCTGGAGGTATGTTTGGAGGTTTATTAGTATATCTTCAATTTATTCATCATTGGGAAAAAACTGATGATCCTAAAGCTAAGTTAACTATATTTGCAACAGCACCAACTATAAGAAATAATTTAGCAAACTTCTTTAGTGAGTACATAGTAACTTTTGCATTGGTATTTTGTATATTAGGGCTAGATACGAATACATTTCCAAGTGGGTTAAAGCCTTTAGCTGTTGGGTGCTTAATATTTTTAGTAGGAACATCGTTTGGTGGAGTAACAGGAGCTGCATTAAACCCAGCTAGAGATTTAGGACCACGTTTAGCTCACTTATTACTACCAATACCAGGTAAGGGAAGCTCTGATTTTAAATATGCATGGATACCTGTGGTAGCACCTATAATGGGAGCAGTTACATCAGGGTTAATACACCTTGCTATGTATGATGGAATTGTAGATTACAGACTTTATACTATGATAGGATTGACGATAGGTACATTTGTTGGAATAAAGCTAGTTAGCAAAAATGAAAGTGAAGAAAGTATATCTAGTGAATTAATAGATGAAATTGCATAATAAAAAAGATATAATTATGTAAGATATATGTAAAAAATATGAAAACATATTACAAATTTATGACAACAAAAAGGAGAATTTAACATGAAAAAGATATGTGTAATAGGAAGTCTTAATATGGACTTAGTTGTAAATGTAGATGAGATGCCAAAGAAGGGGCAAACATTAATAGGAAGTAAATTTAAAGAAATACCAGGTGGAAAAGGTGCTAATCAAGCAGTTGCAGCATCAAGACTTGGTGGAGATGTTTACATGATAGGTAAGGTTGGAGATGATGGATTTGGACAAAGTTTATTAAAACAATTAAAGGCTGATAAAGTAAAAACTGATTATGTACAAATTGAAAAAGGACCAAGCGGGGTAGCTCTTATAACTGTAGATAAAAATGCTGAAAATTCTATAGTAGTGTCTCCAGGGGCAAACTTCGAATTAACAGAATCAGATATAGATAAATGTATAGATGGTATAAAAGAAAGTAGCATAGTTGTAATACAACTTGAAACACCGATAGATACTATAAAATATGCTTTAGAAAAATCAAAAGAATTAGGAAAGTTTACAATATTAAATCCAGCACCAGCAGTTAAGCTTAGTGATGATATTATAAAAAACGTAGATTTATTAACTCCAAATGAAACAGAACTCGAAATATTAAGTGGAGTGAAAATAGAAAACGAAGATGATATAAAAAAAGCTGCTAATGTAATGATAGAAAAAGGTGTAAAACAACTTATAGTTACATTAGGATCAAAGGGAAGTCTTTATTTAGATAAGGATAAAATAGAATTTAAAAAATCATATAAAGTAGAGGCTGTAGATACAACAGCAGCAGGAGATAGTTACACAGGGGCATTATCAGTAGCATTTTCTCAAGGAAAAGATATAGATGAAGCAATGGATTTTGCATCAAAAGTAGGTGCATTATGTGTTACTAATATAGGGGCACAAACATCAATACCGAACTTATATGACGTTATAAATCATAAATTTTAGTAAAATAATTAAAATTATAAAGATCTAAATTAAAAATAGTACATAAATTAAGGAGATTTAAGATGAAAAAATCAGTTTTAATAAACAGTGAAATATCATCAGTAATATCAAAAATGGGACACACAGATATGTTAACAATATGTGATAGTGGACTTCCTATACCTAAAAATGTTGAAAGAATAGATTTAGCACTAAAGCATGGTATACCAACATTTTTAGATACATTAGATACAGTACTTGAAGAATTAAAAGTAGAAGAAGTTATAATAGCTTGTGAAATGGAAGAAGTTAGTACAAAACTTTATAAAGAAATAGAAAATAGATTTAAAGATATAAAAATAACTAAAATAGATCACGAAGAGTTTAAAGCAGTGACTAAAGATTCTATGGCTATAGTTAGAACAGGTGAATTTACACCATATGCAAATATAATATTGAAATCAGGGGTAGTATTTTAAAAACTTATAATAATTAAGGAGACATATTATGAAAATATTTATAGACACAGCAAATGTAGAAGAAATAAAAGAAGCAGCAACTTGGGGAATATTAGATGGTGTAACAACAAATCCTTCACTAATAGCTAAAGAAGGAAGAGATATAAAAGAAGTAATAAATGAAATATGTGAAATAGTTGATGGACCAATAAGTGCTGAAGTAATAAGTTTAGAGTCTGACAAAATGGTAGAAGAAGCTTTGGACTTAGTCAAGTTACATAAAAATATAGTCATAAAACTTCCAATGTGTATAGAAGGATTAAAGGCAGTTAAGATTCTTTCAGAAAAGAATATAAAAACTAACGTTACTTTAATATTTTCATCACAACAAGCATTACTTGCAGCAAAAGCAGGTGCTACCTATGTAAGCCCATTTGTTGGAAGATTAGATGATATAGGCGTTACAGGAGTAGATCTTATAAGTGATATAGCTAATATATTTGAGGTACACAGTATCAATACTGAAATAATATCAGCAAGTATAAGAAACCCAATACATGTATCAGAATGTGCTATGGCTGGTTCTGATATAGCTACTATACCATTTAATGTATTAAAACAAATGGCAAAGCATCCATTAACAGATATAGGAATAGAAAAGTTTTTATCTGATTATAAAAATATGCTATAAGATAAGGAGGAACGAATCGTTCCTCCTTTTTTATTTTATATTAAGTTAAAATCTTTTAAAGCTTTAGACTTTAAGTCTTCAGGTGTTTTAGGAATTCCTTGATATGCAGATAATGAATTTAAAATATTTGTTCCGTGTATTAAAACCATAACATATTCATGTAATAGATACTCATGAGTTAAATGAACTACTGAACCATGATCTGCATATTTATAACGAAGTCCATTAATATATGAATTAACATCATATATTAATGCATATAAACCACAATGATAATCAGGAGTAGTAAAGGAAAGCATAGTATTAGTTGATATATCATAAATATAAACATTCCTATTTATAATACATTGAGTATCTGGTTTAGTTTCAAAATCTATTATTTTTTGAAGATATTCAGGATGCATTAGATTGTCAGAATCAAAAGGAACTAAATATAAATAGTCATATCCAAATATGGATTCTTTCACAAAGTCATCCTCACATATTTGTTCAAAAGCAATAGTTGAGGCCATAGGTCTAAATATAATATTATCAGCAAGTTTAGGGTATTTAGACAGAGCATCTAAAACCAAATCCTGACTATTTATATCATAGTATATTAAGGCTAAAAAGTCTTGGTAAGTTTGATTAATTAAACTAAAATAAGTGTATTTTATAAATAAATCGATCCTATAATCTATCCATTCTTTTGTTAATCTATTTTTTGATAAATCCATTGTGTTAAAATTTATAGTAACAATTAACTTTTTTTTCAATTAAATTAACCTCCAGGGGATTAAACATAACTAAAAATTTTTAAATGAAAAACTAGCCATATAAGTTTTATAACATTAAGCTAGTCTATAATCATAATATGATTTATATTCTAAATAAGTTACATATTCTTTTAGAGATTATTGGATTTGTAAAAAACTAACCGTTTTAATGTGGGATAAGTTATACTATTTTGGAATTTTGGTTGGCGATTTATGGATTATATGTATAAAAATTATTTATAAAGCATGTATTTTTTAATAGATTTTATTAAGTATTAAATATATAATTAGGAGAATTATGATTTTTGTGATATATTAAGTATTACGGAAAAATAAGGAATATAGAAAAATAGAAGGATAATACTATATAAAAATACTAAAATGACATAAAGGAAGAACACATAAATGACAAATATAAACTTTAAAGATTACAAACTAAGCAATGAAATATTAAAATCACTTAATATGCTAAACTATAAGACACCAACCAAAGTTCAGCAAGAGGTAATACCAGTTGCACTAGAAAATAAAGATGTATTAGTAAAATCACAAACAGGAAGTGGTAAAACAGCAACATTTGCAATACCACTATGTGAGTTAGTTGATTGGGAGGAAAATAAACCACAAGCATTAATACTTACACCGACAAGAGAGCTTGCAATACAAGTTAAGGAAGATGTATTTAACATAGGAAGATTTAAAAGAATAAAAGTACCAGCACTTTATGGTAAATCATCTTTTTCATTACAGGCAAAAGAGTTAAAACAAAAGACTCATATAGTAGTAGGAACTCCAGGTAGAACAATAGACCATATCAAAGAAGGCAACTTTATAACTGATAACATAAAATATCTTGTACTAGATGAAGCTGATGAGATGCTTAGTATGGGATTTTTAGAGCAAGTAGAAGAGATAATTTCATTACTACCTAAGAATCGTGTGACTATGCTATTTTCAGCAACTATGCCAGATGATATAAATAGATTATCAAAAAAATATATGAAAAATCATGTGACAATAGAAATTGAAGCAAAAACATTAACTGTTGATAGAATACAACAAGATGGGTATAACATAGAAGAAACAGGAAAATTAAATTTATTAAAAGATGTAACAACAATAGAAAATCCAGATAGCTGTGTTATTTTTTGCAATACACAAGTTAAGGTAGAGTCTTTATACAATGAATTAAGAAAACTTAAATATCCATGTGATAAAATACATGGAGGAATGGAACAAGATGAGAGAATTAAAGTAATGAATAACTTTAAAAAAGGATATTTTAGATACTTAATAGCAACAGATGTAGCGGCTAGAGGTATAGATATAGATAATATCACTCATGTAATAAATTACGATGTACCTGTTTTAAGAGAAAACTATGTTCATAGAATAGGCAGAACAGGTCGTGCAGGTAAAGAGGGAAGATCTATTACTTTTGTTATGAAATCTGATGAAAGACGTATGTTTGAGATATACTCTTATACAGGTAAGGAATTAACAATGAAAATGAAACCAAGTAAAAGACTTGTAATGAGTTTAAAGCCAGAATTTGATAAAAAATTAGAGCAAAGACAAAAAGTTAAAGAAGATAAAGGTGCTAATCTAAGCCAAGAAATAATGAAGATTCATATAAATGCGGGTAAAAAAACTAAGATGAGACCTGTTGATATAGTAGGTACACTTTGTAGCATCGAAGGTATGAAGGCTGAAGACATTGGAGTTATAAGTGTACTTGATATATCTACTTATGTTGAAATATTAAACAACAAAGGGGAGATGGTGTTAAAAGCACTGCAAACTAAAAATATAAAAGGTAGACCAAGAAAAGTAACTAGAGCAGATATGTAATTTGAAAAATAAATTGCTTCGGATAAATAAGAACCATTGTCAGAAATTTTCATATGATATATAGAACAATATTTATATCATAAAAAGGAGAATCAACAATGGAAAGAAATTATTGGCAAGAATATTGGGATAATTATTGGAAGTTTATGGCTGTATATCTTAGAGAATTACAAAATGTACGACCTGATGTGGATATTAAAAATGAATACTTAGAAGTTGCTAGTTTGCTTGAGCCTTCTATGAATTTTCAAAATTACGAGGTCTACGATGAATATGATGATAATAGCGATTCAGAAATAGATACAGAAGTAGATTTTATGATGCCTGATCCAGCGCAATCACCTGAAACTTTTATATCACCTGAGGGTGGACAGTTTACTATAGGTAATTGTAGAAGGATGGCAATAGTTAGAATAGTAATGAGAAGAGGATTTAGTCCTTCTAATTTCTTTATGATAGTGGATAGAAGTGATCGTAGGAGTATTCAAGGATTTAGAATAGCTTGTCAATCTGGTAATATTAGATTTGTACCAATGGCTGTAGAATATAGAAATATAAACTTTATAGAATGCGCATTTTAATTTAAAAATAATAAGAGGTATCCAGTAGATATGCATATGCAATTCTTGGGGTACCTCTTATTATTTTGATTGAAATTGATAAATTACGAAAGTTATATACTAATGAGAATTTGCATTTTCCCTATAAGAAGTCATGACATCTTTAAACAATTCAGCAACAGAAGGTGGAGTCCAAGTGATTGCGTTTGCACCAGCGGCTATTGTTTTTCTTATACTTTCATCAGTTGGACCACCTGTAGCTATTATTGGAAAATCAGGGTAAGATTCTCTAATTTTTGCAACTATCCGAGGAGTATCAGAAGAAGCTGAAACATTAAAAATAGTTGCTCCAGCATCTATTCTTTCTTGAATATTTGTATCGTCGTTTACAATCGTAACAACAACAGGTATATCAAGTGCATTAGATAAAGCTCTAACTACACCGTTTGTTGTGGGGGCATTAACAACGACACCAATAGCACCTTGTAATTCAGCGTTAGTGCCTAACATTATTGAGCGTATTCCTTTTGTAAGACCGCCACCAACTCCTGCGAAAACAGGGATATCAGAAGCCATAATAATAGATTGTGTAATTATTGGCTGAGGAGTAAATGGATATACAGCTATTACTGCGTCTGCATTTACATTTTTTATAATAGCCAAGTCAGTTGAAAAAACAAGTGACTTTATTCGTTTTCCAAAAATATTTATACCACTACATTCTCTAATAACCTCAGGAACACGTAAAAACGATTTTCTAAGTGTACCATCTATGGATTTTGGTCGTTGCTTCATAGATAAAAGCCTCCTTAATAATTTTAATATTTTATCATTAATTATAAATTAGGAATGTTAAATTTGCTATATTTTAACGAAATAAATTTATTATGAATATTTAATATGGATATTTGTAAAAAAATGTTGAAAAACGAATCATCATGTGATACCTTTTATAGTGAGGACATAAAGTTAGAAAAATTACAATATATAACGTGCGTTAGAGAACAGGAGTCAAGCACAAGCCTTAGGATGTTACTATTTTAACAATATTAACATAGGCTTAGCTTGGCTTTTTTAACGTAAAAAGGGGGATTTTTAATGTTAAAATTTTTAAAGCCAGCTCCATACATAAGCAGGCTACCAGAAAAAGAAATAGATTCTGCTTATAAAAAATATCGTATCCAGATGTTTATTAGTATTTATGTAGGATACCTTATATACTATTTTGTAAGAAGTAACTTTGCTTTATCTAAAGTATATCTTTTAGAACAGGGGTTTACAAAAGTTGAGATAGGATTTGTTGCATCAGCACTTGGATTATCTTATGGTATTAGTAAATTTGTAATGGGAAATGTATCTGATAGATCTAATCCAAGATATTTCTTGGCAATAGGGCTTATATTATCAGGTATAGTAAACTTGTTTTTACCAAACACAACTAATATTGCTTTTATGTTTGTTTTAATGTTGTTAAATGGATGGTTTCAAGGAATGGGATGGCCTCCATGTGGAAGAATAATGACTCACTGGTTTTCAGATAGTGAACGTGGTGTTAAAATGTCAATTTGGAACACTGCACATAATGTAGGTGGAGGATTTATAGCTACAATTGCATTAATTGGGGTATCACTATTTGGAACATGGAAAGGTATTTTTTACTTACCAGCAATAATAGCAATTGTAGGTGGACTAGTATATATTATATTTGCAAGAGATACTCCACAATCTGTTGGATTACCACCAATTGAAGAATTTAAAGATGATTATCCAGAGTACGAGGTTGAAGTTAAAGATGCTGAAGAAGAGCTTACTGCTAAAGAAATTTTATTTAAGTATGTATTAAACAATAAGCTTTTATGGTGTATAGCTATTGCAAACGTTTTCGTATATTTGGTTAGATATGGTGTTATAAGCTGGGTTCCTACATATTTACAAGAAGTCAGACACTTTAACCCAAAAGACTCTTCTATAGCATTTGCATTGTTTGAGTATGCGGCTATACCTGGAACTATTATAGTTGGGTGGATTAGTGATCATATATTCCATGGTAGACGTGCTCCAATGGGAGTTATATGTATGGTTGGGGTAGCTATAGCTACAGCAGTATATTGGAAAAGCACAAGTCCATTTGCTATAAACTGTGCATTAGCATCAATAGGAGCATTAATTTATGGACCTGTTATGTTAATAGGGGTAAGTGCACTAGACCTTGTACCTAAAAAAGCAGCAGGAACTGCGGCTGGGTTTACCGGTTTATTTGGCTATATGGGAGGACAAGTTTTAGCTGAGCTAGCAATGGGTATGGTAGTTGATAAGTTTAATTGGGATGGAGGATTTATAATGCTAATAGCATCTGCAATCTTATCTATAGTATTTTTATCATTTACATGGAATACTCATAATATAAAAGAAAAATCTAATGCTTAGTTACATATAAATATAGCATAATTAAGGCTTTAATCTAAAAAGATTATAGCCTTAATTTTTTTATTTTTATTAATCTACATAAAAGTTGACTAACTTAGTCATATTCAATAATATATAAGTATGACCAAGTTAGTCATACCAAGGAATAAGGAGGAATAATATTGAATAAGACATTTGAAAATCTAGATGGTGAAAAAAGACTTAGGATAATAAATTCAGCAATAGAAGTGTTTGCCAATAAAGGATATAGACGTGCAACAGTAGATAGCATAGTATTAAAAGCAGGAATTTCGAAAGGTTCAATATTTCAATACTTTAAAAATAAAGAAAGATTATACTTATATATTTGCAATTATCAAATAGATATAATTAAAGATGAAGCGTTTAAAGAAAAAGAAAATAATGAAACTGATTTTTTTGAAATATATAAACAGGCTGCACATATTAAGTTTGAAATACTTAAAAAAAATCCATATATTTTTAAATTCTTTCAAACCTTGTACACAGATGATTCACAAGTAGCACAAAAATGGCTAGAAGATATGCTTAAAAATAGAAATGAAATAGTATTAAACTTTATAGGTGATTATGATAAAACAAAATTTAGAGATGATCTTGATATTGATATGGCAGTAAAGGCAATTGAACTTACATTTGATGGACTATCAATGAAATGGATAGATAAATTATCATATGAAAACTATGAAGAAGATTTAAAAAGATTATTTGAAGAAGTAGAAGACTATATAAATTTTTATAAAAAATTATATTATAAGGGAGAAAACTAATGTTTATTAAAACTAGTAACTTATGCAAGTCATACAAAACAGAGGATATCGAAACTATAGCATTAAAAAATACAAATATATCAATTGAAAAAGGAGATATAGGAGTAATATTAGGGCCATCAGGAAGTGGAAAATCTACTTTAATGAATATTCTTGGAGGTTTAGATAAATCAGATAGTGGGGAGGCAATTGTAGATGGAGTTGATATTACTAAACTATCAGATTCTGAACTAGTAGAATATAGACGTGAAAAAACAGGATTTATATTTCAATCATACAATTTAATGCCTCATTTAACAGTATTAGAAAATATAGAAATAATAGAAAATATAAGTAAATCACCTCTTGATATTAATGAAGTTCTAGAGTCAGTAGGATTAATGAATAAAAAAAATAGATTTCCAAAAGAACTATCTGGTGGGGAGCAACAACGTGTTGCAATTGCTAGAGCCGTAATAAAAAATCCAGCGATATTATTTTGTGATGAACTAACAGGTGCACTAGATTATAAGTCTGCAATAGATGTACTTTCTCTTATACAAGATATAAATAGAAAATTCAATACTACAATTTTAATAATCACACATAACGCTTCAATAAGTGCTATGGCAAATAAAATATATAAATTTAGAAGTGGTGAGGTTACGGATTCTATTACTAACAACAACCCGGCTGATGCGAGGGAGGTTCAGTGGTAATGAAGCTAAATAAAAGTATATTACGTGTAATGAAAGAAAATATGGGAAAATACTTAGGTATGATGTATATGTTAATACTATCGGTTTTTTTATTTGTTGCACTGAACCTTACAGCTCAAAACTTAAGATATAATAAAGATGAATATGTAACAAAAAATGTTCAAGAAGACTTAGAATTTTATACTTTAAACCAAATTAATGATATAAATAAGTTGGAAGATAAGTTTAATTTAAAAATGGATGAAACAATTGTAAAAGAGTATAAAGAAAATGGGAAAACATTAAGATTATTCACTCCAAATGAAAACGTAAATATTACTGCAGTTTTAGAAGGTTCTATGCCAAAGGGTGGAGAAATAGCCTTAGACCCTCAGTTTGCTAAATCAAATAAATTAAATATTGGAGATAATTATCGAATAGGAGATTCTTATTATAAAATTTCAGGATTTATTGGGATACCAAATTATGCTTATATACTTGAAAAAGAAGGCGATATTATAAATAATCCAAATAAATTTGGTATAGGTATAATAAATGAAAAGGATATTCAAAATGGCACATATTTATATTCAGTAAAATACAACAATGAAAATCAAAATATATATGACATATCCAAAAACTTAAAAACTTACTTGAATGAAGATGGAGTAAATATAATTGACTGGGTATATGCTAAAAATAACTTAAAGATATCAGTATTAGATATAGAAGTTATTGCCATAAGTACATACTCAATTGTATTACCTACAATAATATTACTTATAACAGTTGTGTTAATAAGCATTGTTTTAGGAAGAATGATAAAAAATGAAATGGCAGGTATTGGTACATTATATGCATTGGGGTATAGAAAAAAAGAAATAATGAGGCACTATCTAAACTACCCTATAATACTTTCGTTAACTGGTGGGGTGATTGGAGGTACAATTGGACTTATAGTACAAAAATATATATTTGACTTATTTCTTGAATTTTTCCCAATACCAGTTGAAAAATTATCGTATAGCCCTGTGTATTTCATATTAGGAATAATTTTATGCGTATTGTTTACTGTTGTAGGAAGTTACATATCTATTAATAAGGTATTGAAATCATCACCAGTATTATTAATGAACAATGAAATTAAGAGTAAAAAAGTGAATAAAATTGAAAGAAAAATCAACTTAAGTAAATTCAAATTTAAGACAAAGTTTGCTATAAGAGAACAATTACGCTCAATACCTAGATTAGTATTTTTGGTAACTGGAGTTGCTATAGCTACGGTATTTTTGATGTATGGATTTATTGCCAAATGTTCAATGGATTATGCAATTAATCAAGATAGTAATGATGTGTTTAGCTACAACTATGAATATATATTAAAACAGCCTACAACAGATAAACCTCCTGTGGGTTCAGAGGAGATATCGGGAATTAGATTTGCAATCGATAGTACTCTAAAAGATAAATTTGAGTTATTAGGAGTAAGTAAAAACTCACAAATGGTAAGTTTAAAAGATAAACATGGAAAAGAAATAAACATTAATGATAATAAATTTATTATTTCTTCTAAAATGGCAAAAAAATATAAATTAGATATTGGGGATAAACTATCTTTTATAAATATACTTGATGACAAAAAATATTCTATAAAAATTACTGATATTGCTAAAACAAATTCAGGAGACTATGTATTTACTTCAATAGATAACTTCAATAAAATGATGGGGCTTAAAAAAGGAGATCATAGTGCAATTATTTCAAAAACACCTATTAAATTAGATAAAGATTCAGTGTATATGGTAAATACTCCTAGTAATATGAAAGATATGCTAGCAGATTATATGGATTTAATGGAAGCATTTATATATGGAATCGCAGTTGTAGCCTTTATTATAGGTATAATTATAGTATATATAATAGCATCTACAAGTATAGAAGAAAATAAAAATCATATAGCCCTTATGAAGGTCTTTGGGTATAAGAAAAAAGAAATAAACTCAATGATGTTAAATGGGTCAAGGGTTTATGTAATAATTGGATATATTATAGGTGTACCTATTGGGTATATCATAATAAATTTGATATTTAAAATATTTGAGAAACTTGACATAGCTCTAGAGGCTAAAATTAATTTACCTTATATACTTATAGGTTTTGTTATAATAGCTCTTACCTTTGAGATATCGAAGTCTATATGTTCAAGAAAAATTGAAAAAATAGCTTTAAGTGAAGCTCTAAAAACACAAAAAGATTAATAAAAAGCCATGAAGATTAATATCTTCATGGCTTTAGTATCTTATACTAAACTTTTCTAGTAAAACCTTCTCCAAGTACTTCATAAGCATTATTTATTATAACAAAGGCTAAAGGATCAATTTCATTAACAAGTTTTCGTAAAATAACTTCTTCACGTCGAGAAACTACAACTAATAAAACATCTTTCTTTTGTTTTGAATATCCTCCACGACCTTCTAAAAAAGTAACTCCTCTTTCTAAATTTTTCATGATTGAATCAGAAATCTCATCTGGATTATCAGTTATAATTATAAAAGATTTAGAAAAATCAAATCCTTCAACAATGGTGTCACAAATCTTGACTGAAATATATAAAGATATTATAGCATATAGAGCTATTTGAATATTTTTTGAAACAAGCCCTGCTAAAACTATTACTAATCCATCTATTATAAACATGAACACGGAAATAGATATAAATGGAAAAACCTTATTTAAAATAAGACAAGCAAGTTCTGTTCCGCCAGTAGATGCATCTATTCTAAACAACATTCCAAGACTTATACCAACAACTATACCACCTGCAATTGATGATAATAATATATCATTAGTTTGAAAAGCTGAAGTTAGTGGTTCTGTAACCTTTAAGAAAAATGTAAGTAATAAAATTCCTATTAAAGTCTTTATAGCATCTTTTTTACCAAGGATCTTAACTCCAAATATAAACAGAGGTATATTAAAAACTAAGTTTATAAGCCATAAAGGAGTATTAAAAATATTTTTAAGGACTATTGCAAGACCTGTAAGTCCCCCTGACGCTATCATATATGGCTCTAAGAACATATTAAGTCCGACAGACATTATAAAACATCCTAATGCTAAAATTATAAGTTCAAAAAGATACTTGTATTTCTTATCTTTTAAAATCAATTCCCATCACCATCCTTTTTAAACTTGGAAACGTTTTGATTGGTTTTACAACAATTTCCACATATTTAAGTATATCATGAAATCTTGTATAAAATGTTAATATAGATAAAAATATATACGCATATGATAATTAAATGTGGAATATTTAATAATTATAAAAAAAGAAGAGATAATAAATATATAAACATAATTTTAAAAAGGAGATACATATGAAGAACTATAGTTTTAATACTCGAGAGGAACTCGTAGAATTCTTAGATAATCATAATTTTAAATATTATATCCCGAGGGTAAGCGAGTATATGAGTGCTATTAAAGATGAACTTAAGCATTATTGTGTAGAGTTATCAGACTCCAATGAAGTTGAAAGTTGTTTTATTATAACCATAACAGGAGGAAGAGAGCTTAAGGAAAGTTTCTTTGATATCAGTAAAGTTAATGAATTTAAAGATAAAGCTTATAATAGGGAGTATCGAGAAAAACAATATAAAGAAGGTATTGAAAAAGGATATTTTTAAGTTAAAAACAAATAGATAAATAAAGGTATTGAAAATATCAAATTTAATGTAAAAGGCAGAGAAATCTGCCTTTTTTTATACGGTTTTTATTAACTAGATTTATAATACTATATCAACTAACGTAGTATTTGGGTTATAAAAATAAATAGTAATATGGTAAGATTAAATTAAACAAATGGATATAATATAAAATTTATATAATATAAGTAGTGAGGTAAAAAATGAGGTATATATACGAAACTATAAAGTTTAATGAATCATTACCAGTAAATATATTTATTCATGAAGTAGATGTTGTTCAAAGTCACTGGCATGAAAGCATAGAAATATTATTAGTGGCAAATGGGGAAGTAGATTTATTAGTTGATGGGAAAAAGTATAATCTACAAGAAGATGATTTAATAATAATAAACTCAAAAGAAATACATTCAATAAAGTCTGAAAAAAATAATATAGTAATAGCAATTCAAATAGATCTATCATCATTTAATGATTTATATGAAGATATTGATAAAATAAACTTCAACTGTAAATCATTTGAATATACTAAAGATGATAAAAGATTTATATTAATTAGAAAAATACTATCAGAAATAACATATAACTATTTAAAACAAAGCAACGGGTATAACATAAAAATAAACTCATTGCTAAATGAGTTAGTATACATACTAATAAACAGATTTAAGAATAGTACAAAAACAAAAACAGAAAATAAAAATTATAAACATATAGATAGGTTGAATAGAGTAATTTCACATATACAAAAAAACTATAAAGAAGATATAACTCTAAATAGTATATCTAGAATGGAGTACTTATCGCCTCAATATTTTAGTAAATTTTTTGAAAAACATATGGGAGTAAATTTTCTAACATATCTTAATTCTATAAGGCTAGAACATGCAATGAAAGATTTAGTTAATACCGACTATAACATTACTGATATAGCTTTAAATAATGGTTTTGCAAATGTAAAATCATTTACAAGTTTATTTAAGAATATATACAAAGAAACACCTAGCAACTATAGGAAAAAATTTTGTAATATAAATGAAATAAAAAATAGCAAGACAGATAGAGGTATTAATTATTTAGAGTTTAATACAAATAGGCAAATAGATTTTATTTTTAAATATTTAAAGGTTCAAGAAGATGCAAAAGGTTTAGAAATAATAGATAAGGTTGAAAATGTTGTAGATGTTGATGTAAGCAAAACAATTAAAAGTATAAACAATACATGGAAAAATTTAATTACAATAGGAAAGGCTAAAGAAGGTTTGATGAAAGATGTACAAGAGCATCTAAGAGAGATTCAAAGTAAGATTGGATTTAAATATATTAGATTTCATGGAATTTTCGATGATAGTATGATGGTTTATGATGAAAAAAATAATAATCCTAGTTTTAACTTTACATATATAGATAAGCTTTTTGATTTTCTATTGAGTATAAATTTAAAGCCTTTTGTAGAACTTGGATTTATGCCATCCAAACTTGCGCTTAATACAAACAAGTCAATTTTTTACACAAAAAGTGTTATTAGTGAGCCTAAAGATATTAAGCTATGGAATTTATTAGTTGAAAATTTTATTAGACATTGTGTAAATAAATATGGATTTGAGGAAGTTAGTTCTTGGTATTTTGAGGTTTGGAATGAGCCTGATATAGATTTAGTTTTTGGATTTGATAAAGAAGGTTACTATGATGCGTTTTTTAAAGAGACGTACAATACTATAAAGTCTGTAAATAGCAGATTTAAAGTAGGAGGACCTTCTATATTAGGATACAATATTTTAAACAATAACTGGTTGGAAAAACATTTAGATTATTGTATAGAAAATAATTGCAGACCAGATTTTATAACTTTTCATAGTTATCCGATAGATTATTTAGATGAAGGCATAACTGATTATTTATTAGGCAATGAAGTTAAAATATGTATCAATAAAAATGAAAATTATCTTAAACTCTTAATAAATAAAATTAAGGATACGTTGAAAAATCTCGAGTTAGAAAAAATTAGTATATATATGACAGAATGGAATTCAACCCCATCACATAGAGATTTTACTAATGATACTTTATACAAGGCTAGCTACATTACCAAAAATATTATTGAAAATTTAGATGAATTAGATGGATTTGGATATTGGTCAGCTACTGATTTATTAGAAGAGTTTAGAATATATGAAGATGTATTTCATGGCGGTTTAGGGCTTATAGCAAACAATGGAATTAAAAAATCTGCTTTTTATGCCTATGAACTTTTAAATAAGTTAGGTAATAAATTAATAGGTATTGGTGATGGGTATATTATTACCCAAAAATATGATACATATCAAATTATGATTTATAATTATTGTCACTTTGACAATATTTATTCTGGAGGAGATATTTCTCAAATAAGTAAAATAGATAGGTATAATGTATTTAATAATATAGAAAAAGGTATTGGATTGAGTCTTAAAAATATTGAACCAGGAGAGTATTTATTTAAAGAGTATAAGATTAGCAAAGAATATGGATCTTCTTTTGATACGTGGATTAATATGGGAAGTCCTAAGTACTTAGATGAAGAGGATGTAGATTATATAAATAATAACTCAATGATAGAAATAAAGAAGTACAATAAATATATAAATAATAACTATATTATAAATGATAACTTAGAACCACATGAAGTCAAATTTTATACTATAAAACCAAAATATTAATAAAAATCACTGCGAAGAGTTAAAATTTAATCTATTTGCAGTGATTTTTTAATTAAAAATGCTTTCCTTGAACTATTTTTTATAAAAATAAGTTAAGATTTGACCTGAAATTAATTAAAAATTAAATCGAAATTTATTTTTTTAAAATATAAAATTATAAATAAGGAATATTATAAAACTACATAATATTTTTTATGATAGTTAAAAAAATAAAATTTATAAACTTAAAAATAAAAGGGGAATTTAGAAATGAACATTAAAGAACTAATAAAACAAATGAGCTTAGAAGAGAAAGCATCATTATGCTCAGGTTTAAATTTCTGGAATACTAAGCCGATAGAGAGACTAAACATACCATCAATAATTATGACCGATGGACCTCATGGTTTAAGAAAACAATCAGAAGGAGCAGATCATCTAGGGATAAATGAAAGTGTAGAGGCTACTTGCTTCCCAACAGCATCAGCACTTGCTTGCTCATTTGATAGAGATTTAGTAAAAGAGCTTGGAATAGCTATAGGAGAAGAATGTCAATCTGAGAATGTGTCAATAGTATTAGGACCAGGAGCGAATATAAAAAGATCGCCTTTATGTGGTAGAAACTTTGAATATTATTCAGAGGATCCATATTTAAGCAGTGAAATGGCTAAGAATCAAATACAAGGAACACAAAGTCAGGGTATTGGGACATCTTTAAAACACTTTGCGGCTAATAACCAAGAGCATAGAAGGATGACTATAGATACAATAGTTGATGAAAGGACTTTAAGAGAAATATACTTAGCAAGTTTTGAAACTGCTGTAAAAGAAGCTCAGCCATGGACTGTAATGTGTGCATATAATAAGTTAAATGGCGAATATTGCTCTGAAAACTATAGATTACTTACAGAAATATTGAGAAATGAGTGGGGATTTGAAGGATTCGTTGTGTCTGACTGGGGTGCAGTAAATGATAGAGATAAAGGTTTATCTTCAGGGCTAGAACTTCAAATGCCAGCTGACGGAGGTATGGGAGATAATTTAATAGTTGAAGCAGTTAAAAGAAATCGATTAAGTGAAGGAGTTTTAGACGAAGCAGTAGAAAGAATATTAAATATAATATTTAAAGCAGTAGAAAATAAAGGAGAAAATGTTATATACAGCAAAGAAAAACATCATGAATTAGCTAGAAAAATAGCTGGAGAATGCATGGTGCTTCTTAAGAATGAAGAAAAAATACTTCCTCTTAAAAAAGAAGAAAATATAGCGGTTATAGGTGAGCTTGCAACTAAGGTTAGATACCAAGGTGGAGGAAGTTCTCATATAAATCCAACTAAAGTGGATAATGCATATGAAGAAATAGTAAACTTCGCAGGACCTGAAAATGTAAGATATGCTAGAGGATATGATTTAAGCATAGATGATACTATTTATGATTTAGCAGAAGAAGCTAAAAAATTGGCTATAGAAGCTGATAAGGTTATTTTATTTATTGGACTTCCAGAAAGATATGAGTCCGAAGGATTCGATAGAACACATTTAAATATACCTAAAAATCAATATAATTTAGTAAAAACATTAAAATCTGTAAATGAAA
The DNA here is from genome assembly GCF_032465715.1 of Paraclostridium sp. MRS3W1. Classification (NCBI taxonomy): domain Bacteria; kingdom Bacillati; phylum Bacillota; class Clostridia; order Peptostreptococcales; family Peptostreptococcaceae; genus Paraclostridium; species Paraclostridium sp. MRS3W1. The sequence continues at coordinate 44,256 of NZ_JAWDJM010000168.1, forward strand.
ACATAGTGGTAATTTTAAGTAATGGATCTCCAATAGAAATGCCTTTTGTAAGTGATGTAAAAGCAATACTTGAAGCTTATTTAACAGGGCAAGCTAGTGGTAAAGCTATATGTGATCTATTGTATGGTGAAGTTAATCCAAGTGGTAAGTTAGCAGAAACATTTCCACTTAAATTATCTGATAACCCATCTTATTTAAATTTTCCAGGGGAAGTAGATAAAGTAGAATACAAAGAAGGAATATTTGTAGGATATAGATATTACGATAAAAAAGCAATGGATGTATTATTCCCATTTGGATATGGACTAAGCTATACAAACTTTGAATATAGTAATTTAAAAATAAGTAAAAATGAAATAGATGATACTGAAAAAGTGACTGTAAGTGTAAATATAAAAAATATTGGGGATGTATTTGGAAAAGAAATAGTACAGTTATATATAAGAGATAAGGAAAGTAGTGTAACAAGACCAGAAAAAGAGTTAAAAGGATTTGAAAAAATAGGGCTAGAGCCAGGAGAAGAAAAAGAAGTTACATTTATATTAAATAAGAGAAGTTTCGCATACTATAATGTTGATTTAGGTGATTGGCATGTAGAAAGTGGAGAATTTGAAATTTTAATAGGAAAATCTTCAAGAGAAATAGTTTTAAAAGAAGTAATAACAGTAAATACTACTTCACCTATTAAAACTATTGTTACTAAAAATACAGCTTTAGGAGACATAGCACATCTTCCTGAAGTTCAACAGATAATTAATGCAATGATACAAAGTTTTGGAGGAGATACAAGTGGTCTAGGGGAGGGCAATATGTTTGAAGAAATGATGAAGTTCATGCCACTTAGAGCTTTAGCTACTTTTAATCCTGATGGGGGTCAACAGCTTGTAGACAGAATAATTGAAAGTATAAATAGTTAACATTATAAGTGAAAAATTAGTTTACTAATGAGCAAATTGACTGTAAGTAGAAATTCAGATAAGGAGCGTATACTTGTGAAATATACTGAGAAAAATTTTGACTTTATAGAAATTGAAAATGAAGGATTTGCGGGTGATTATATAAAAATGCCTACTTTTGTAGGTAAGTTATGGATGAAATCGAATGTGAAAAAATTAAGATCAATGATGGGTGGTTTGAGTAAAGATATAAGCTCTAGACCTATAATAGTTGAAGAGAAAAATATCAAAGGATATAAAAATGATATTAGAATAAGAATTTATAAGCCTGATGAAGATAAAAAAAGACCAGCAATGATATTCATACATGGTGGAGGATGGTTTGCGGGGTCTATAGATGCAGTTCATGATTACTGTAAGGCTATATCTGATAAGGCTGATACTTTAGTTATATCAGTAGATTACGGATTAGCACCAGAAAATCCATACCCAACAGGTGTAGAAGATTGTTATGCGGCTGTAAAATGGGCCATTGAAAATAAAGATGAATTAAATATAGACACAGATAATGTTATAGTATCAGGAGATAGTGCAGGAGGAAACTATTCGGCTGTTATTTCTATAATGGCTAGAGATAGAAAAGAGTTTAACATAGCTAAGCAGATATTACTTTATCCAGCAACAGATTTGCAATCTATGGAGGTGGATAATAGCGATAAAATGGCAAAAATATTTAGTGAAGTAATTCTCGAATGGTATTTAAAGAGAAAAACTAAGGCTACAGACAAGTATGTTTCACCAATGCATTGTGATGACTTAAGCAATTTAGCTAGTGCTTTTATAGTTGTTGGAGACTTAGATTTCTTACATGAAAGTTCATTAAAATATGCTGAAAAATTAGAAAAAGCGGGGAATGAAGTAAAATTTAGTTTATATAAAAATACTAGACATGCATTTATAGATAATACAGGAAACTGTCCTCAAGCGTATGAATTAATAGAAGAAGTTGTAGAATTTATAAAAGGATAGAAAGAAAGCCCATATCTTGATTTAAGATATGGGCTTTTTATATAATTAAAATATTAAAAAAATATAAGACATCACTTAAAAATTTAATAATATTTTATTGACATAAAGAGTAAGAATAGTTAATATTGTTTTGTACTAAACAAATTTATGTTGAGGTGTTTATATGATAAATAAAGAAAAGCTTAAGTTAGGTCTTGATATTAGTAAAATTCATCACATAATTTCAAGGAAGATGGATGCTTGTGTAATCAGTGCAATTGATGATAATTTAACTATATCACAGGCGTATGTAATAGATTTTATATGTAATGAAGGTAAGGATAAGGACGTATTTCAAAAGGATCTAGAGAGTGTATTTGACCTAAAACGCTCCTCAATTAGTTTAATGCTAAACAACATGGAAAAAAGTGGTTTGATAGAAAGAGTACTTGTTAAGGAAGATGGACGATTAAAAAAAATAGTTTTAACAGAAAAGTCTATAAAGATTTATGAAAAAATATCTGATGCAATTGATTTAATAGAAAATAAGCTATCAGAAAATATAACGAAAGAAGAAGTAAAAGTATTTCAAAATGTACTTAATAAAATAAGAAATAGTCTAGAATAACCGTTTAAATTTTAAATAACGGTTATACTTACACAAATATTGTTTTGTGCAAAACATAAAAATAGGAGGATGATAAATGTCAAAAATATCTAATTTCACGGAGGGAAAAATATTTTCTCCTTTATTAAAATTTACTATACCTATACTGCTTGCATTATTTTTGCAAACTATGTATGGTGCAGTTGATTTGCTTATAGTAGGTCAATTTGGAAATGCGGCAGATGTATCTGCAGTTTCAACTGGTAGTCAAGTAATGATGACTATAACCGTAATAATTACAGGATTAACTATGGGTATCACAATACTTATAGGTCAAAAGCTTGGAGAAGGTAAATCAAAAGAAGCTGGAGATGTTGTAGGAAGTGGTATTTCAATTTTTGCTATCATAGCTATAGTTATAACTATTTTAACTGTTACCTTTGCTTCACCTATTTCAACTTTTATGCATACTCCAAAAGAGGCCTTTGATAGTACCACGGTATACATAAAAATTTGCGCCGCAGGGTCTGTTTTTATAATTGCATACAATATTATAGGAGGCGTATTTAGGGGGTTAGGTGATTCCAAAACTCCACTTATCACAGTAGGAATTGCATGTGTGACAAATATTATAGGGGATTTAATATTTGTTGGAATATTTAAAATGGCGGTTATGGGTGCTGCGCTAGCGACTATAATGGCTCAGGCGATTAGTGTTATATTATCGATAATTATTATTAGAAAGCGAGGACTTCCTTTTGAGTTTTCTAAGGACAGTATAAAGTTTCATAAAAATTTAACTTCAAAGATAATCAAATATGGAACGCCAATAGCACTACAAGATGGACTTGTGCATATGTCTTTTCTTGTAATTATGATTATAGGAAATTCAATGGGAGTGATTCCATCAGCAGGAATTGGTGTTGCAGAAAAACTTGTTGGATTTATAATGTTAATACCGTCATCTTTTTCTCAAGCTGTATCTGCATTTGTTGCACAAAACTATGGAGCTAAAAAATATGATAGGGCAAAGAAAGTTCTTATTTACGCTATTTCGGCTTCGTTATGCTGTGGTATTGTAATGTTTTATATTACATTTTTCCATGGAAATATACTTGCAGGTATGTTCTCTAAGGATAAAGATGTAGTTTTAGCAGCATGGGAATATATGAAAGCGTATGGAATAGATTGTCTTTTAACTGCAATTATGTTTAGTATGGTAGGTTATTTCAATGGATGTGGAAAAACAACATTTGTAATGATACAAGGAATAATAGGTGCTTTTGGAGTAAGGATACCTGTATCATATCTTATGAGCAAAATAATACCTGTATCATTATTTAGAGTAGGTCTAGCTACACCAATGTCTACAATTGTACAAATCATATTATGTGTAATTTATTTTACGATTTTATCAAAGAAGTTATCAAGAGAAAACAAAGTTATAGATGTAACTTACTAAGTATAAGACAAATATAATAAAAAATTTAATTCATATCAATAGCTTTTGATTGCAATAAATGCTTATATAAATAAAAGAACCGCCTTTGAAATTATACTTATAGTATGATTCAAAGGCGGTTCTTTTATTTAACTATATACAATGGGGC
>NZ_JAWDJM010000169.1:0-1624 GCF_032465715.1 Paraclostridium sp. MRS3W1
ATACCAGAGATTTATTACTGGTATTTTTTCTTTTTTTTTATTTAGGACGAACATGTATATTAGCAAGATAAAATGAATTATATTGATTGAAAAAGATAAAAAATGTGTATATAATTAAATGACGATGTCAGAGAGAAATAGATATTCATATAAAGGGGAGAGCTAATTTTGAGTGGAAATGTTTTTTTAAAATTTAAAGATTTAATAATGGATAAAGTATTCAATATATATAAGCAGTACATACCAGAACATATATTGGTAAAGGGCTTAGAAAGAGAAGATATAGTTGTTTTAGCAGAACAACTATTAAATATACATTACACATTGCCAAAACTTTTTAGAGAAAGAGTAGAGTACGTTGATAAAATACATGATAAACATAAACCTAATGAAATAATTTATGAGTTGTTTGATCGAGATGAACAAGTTATTTTGTTACTATGTAAGAATTTAAAAAATAATGATACTAGTATAAAATGGGTAGATAAACTATGGTTATACTCAGTATAAATTTGGAGGTTGGATAAAAAGTTGAAAAGAAAAATAATTATTTTAGGGTTAACAGCACTACTGTCAATGGCAGTAGTTGGTTGTTCTGCAACAAAAAACGAAAATCTTAAAAAAAGTATAGATGGTGCTAGTTCTCAGTTAAATAAAATAAACAATGAAGAAATTAAGGGCTTAACTTATGAACAAGCTCAAGATTTAATGAAAAAAATAAACTCAGAGTTGTCAGAATTTAAACCTCAGTTAACTCCAGACAATCAAACTATAATTTTAAATTTAGCAACACGAGAAGTATCAGACAAAATAGAACAAGAGTATATAATGATAAACACTGTAGCTGATAAAAAAAATTATACAATTCAAATTGAAGGAAATATATTTAAGGATGAAGATGGAAATGTAGCTAAAAATGATGCATCAGTACAGGCACTATATGATTTATTAACAGCTACAAAAAACATAAATAATATAAGTTTATCAAAATGTATGGATGTGTTAAATAATAGTGAAATAAATAATGAAAATCTAAATAAAACACTTAAATCATTTGATAATGTAGACTTTGATTTTACAAAAAAAGAAATACACTTTAAACTTGAAAAAGTGTATAAAAGAATAGAATCAGTTTCAAAAAATAGAAAAATAACATATGAAGATTACAAAAAGGAAAGAACAACTTTAAAGGAAAGTCTTAAAAAATACACTGAAGATTTTGCAAAAGCTAATAATTTAAAGACAATGATAAGTGAAAAAACTTCAGAAAAAAATAATATAAATAGTTTTGGAATAAAAAATGATAATAATTTAGCTCAATCTATAACATTGACTACAGATATATCTAGTTTAAATTCTAAAACAATTACTAATATGTATGAGTTTAAAGTTCCTAGCAATAATGGAGATCCTAAAAGCTTACAATTAAGTAAAGATTTTTTGGTTGGAGCTATAAGGATTATAAACTCAACAACAAACTCAGATATAAATTATGGAAAAATAGAAGATGTTATAAAATCAAATAACATAAGAACTAAATATTTAGATAAAAATTCAAATTTCGAAACTGTTTTTGAATATTCAGGAAGCTTAGAAAGATCATTAAATAATAACAATTACAGAC
>NZ_JAWDJM010000170.1:0-2695 GCF_032465715.1 Paraclostridium sp. MRS3W1
AGTCTTTTAAATATGCACTTGATACATATCCTTCTTTTCCACTGAACTTAACTTTCGACCAGCCATTACTTTCTGATATTACTTCTACTTTATCATTTTGTTTTAATGACCCTATTACACTATTACTTGTTGATGGTCCACTTCTTACATTTAATGATGTTGCTGTTACTACTTTTGTTTTTCCTATTGTTTTAGTTTCATTTGTATTATTATTAGAATTTGCACCTGTATTTTGATTAGTACTTGGTTTTTCACTTGGTTTTACATTATTCTCATTTGATAAAAACTCACTTGATGCATATCCGATTCTTCCCTCATACTTAATCTTTGACCAGCCATTACTCTCTGATATTAATTCGACTTCTGTTCCTTTTTTTATTTTCGCTATTGTTCTATAGCTTGTAGATGCTCCGCTTCTCATATTAAGCACATCTGCTGTAACTGTTCTTTTGGATTCTGATTGATTATTTTGATTAATATCTGTTTTTATATACTCACTAGAAGCCCAGCCAGAATTTCCATTTCCTGCTTTTATTTTATACCATCCATCTTGGCTTTCTAATATAGTTACTTTTTCATTTTGCTTAATAGAAAAAAGAAAAGAACTTCCTGTTGAAGGTTCACTTCTTACATTTAATGATGGAGCCATTACAATATCTTCCTGCCCAGATGCAAATACATTTGTAGCTGTCAACGGCATGAATGCAAGCGTAGCTATTGCTATTTTTTTATTCAATAAATATCCCCCCTGTTTTAAGTTGATTTTATACTTACGTTTTATATACGACAGTTTAATTGTATATTAAACATAAATAGTTAAAATCCTGTAACTTTTCCTATTATTTTTTATTGCATACGAAAAAAAACCATTTTTACTGATTTTCGTAATTTTCTTTACAAATTATATATACAACAAAAAATCAGTTTTCTAACATTTAATGTTTAAAATATGTTAAATTTTTTATGTTCAAAGCATATTTAATTTATATAACTAAGTTTTATGTAATATCAGCAATTTCTAATAAATATATTTTTAAAGCATAAAAAAAGATGGGTTATCCCATCTTTTTAATCATTTATAACTATTGCTATTAATTCTAATTCTTCATCACCAGTATTTTCTAGATAATGTGACTCTCCATCTGCTGTGTAAACAACATCTCCAGATCCAATTGGCTGCATAAATCCATCATCTAATACTCTACCTTCACCTTTAATTATATAATATACTTCAAAATCATCTGTATGATCATGAACTCCTATAGATGAACCTGGTGCTAAAACTAATCTTGAAATTAACTTAGCCTTATTTTTTAATTCTTTTCCTTCAATCAAATGATACATAGTAGTAGTTCCTCTACCATCCCTTAGGTTTTTAACTTTTTTTTCAGTTAGTTCCTGTGGTCTTTTTATCATTTAAAATCGCCCCCCCGTATATGCTTACTATAATTTTATCACATTTATAAATCATAGTCATATAGGAAGATACATTTTTAATAAATTTTATTTTTTAACATCTACTTTGTATTCTTTTGTTAACTTATCAATTAAAGAATTTTGTTTCTCTACTACTAGTTGTTCTTTAAGATTTTCTTTAACATCGTCAAAAGACATTTCTTTTTCTCCAGTTTTCTTTATTATGTGGTATCCATATTGAGTTTCAACAATCTTCGGATATATTTCACCATCATTTAAAGTAAATGCAGCTTTTTCAAATTCAGCTACCATATCACCTTTTCCAAAGTAACCTAAGTCTCCTCCACTTTGAGCACTTCCATCTTCAGAGTACTTCTTAGCCAATTGAGCAAAGTCTCCTCCCTCTAAAGCTTGTTTTAATATATCTTCAGCTAACTTTTTATTTTCTTTTAATTTAGCATCATCTAATTTTTTTCCATTTTCATCAGTATTCTTTATTAATATATGAGATGCACTTATTTGATTAAAATCTTTTTTATTCTTGTTGTAATAATCTTCAACTTGTTTATCTGTTACCTGGCTTTTTTCTTCTATATATTTAGCAGCTACAGCTTCTTTTTCTATAGACTTTCTCATTTCATCTTTAGTTATTCCAAACTGCTTTAAATAAGCTTCCTCATCTAGCCCAAATGTTTTAGATATAGTAGCCATATAATTACTGTATTGTTCATCAATTGTCTTTTTATCTAACTTAAATTTATTTTTAACTGCATCTTTATACAGCGTTTCTGTCGTCACTATGTGGTCTATCATATTTTGTTCATAATAATCTATTTCTTCATCAGTCATTTTAGTCTTGCCATTCATATAAAATAAAGGTTCCATTACATTTTTCAATTCTTTTTCCTTTATTTTTGTGTCTCCAATAGTTGCTATTACTTTATTTTCGCTATAATGCCTACTAGTTGCCGGTAAATCTCTTCCTTTTTCTTTTCCAAGATAAAATCCTGCTATACCTATGCCAACTGCTAAAACGCCTGTAATTATCCATACTTTTTTACTTATATGTTTTTTTTCTTTATCCATATTTTTTTATGTACCTCCTAAAATTTATCTTCAACTATATTTTATAGTATAAATGTGAATTCCATATGAATGACCATTATTTTCCAATTCATATTGTATTATAGACAAATTTTCTTAATATTAAATATAATTTTTTTTAAAATTATATTTATATTTTTTATTTTTTAAACTATAATAATATTCAGAATATTAT